>JACCWE010000027.1 GCA_013697785.1 Gemmatimonadaceae bacterium | reverse complement strand
CCACCGGGGCCGCCACGACCAGCACCACCACCCGGACCGCCACGACCACGCGCGCCGCCCGGACCACCGCGACCTGCGCCGCCGCCCGGACCGCCACGACCGCCACCCGGGCCGCCGCGACCTGCGCCGCCGCCACCAGGAGCACGATCGCCCGAAGGAGTGGGCGCCTCGCCCGACGAACCAATCACTGGACTCTCAGCCATGTTAAAACTCCAATCCGCCCTCGCGGGCACCGTCGGCCACCGCTTTCACGCGGCCGTGATACTGGTAGCCGGCGCGATCGAAGACGACGCGGGTGATTCCCGCAGCCTTCGCCCGCTCCGCCAACGCCTTGCCCACCGCAGCCGCGCGCTCCGCCTTCTTCCCCTCGCCCACCGTCAGATCACTGACCGTGAGGATGGTGCGGTTCGCGCGATCGTCCACGATCTGGGCGTAGATGTGCTTCAGCGAGCGCTTCACGACGAGGCGCGGACGCTCCTCCGTTCCCTCGACCTTCTTGCGCACACGAAGATGCCGGCGAAAGCGCTTCTCTGCGCGCGTCTTCGGCTTATGAATGGCTTTCATTTACTTGCCCCCCGCCTTGCCGGCCTTGCGACGTACCTGCTCGCCGGCGTACTTGATGCCCTTCCCCTTGTATGGCTCCGGCGGACGGTAGCTGCGAATCTCCGCGGCGACCTGACCGACCATCTCCTTGTTCGCGCCCTCGACGGTGACCTGCGTCGGCTGCGGGGCCGACAGCTTGATCCCCGCGGGCGCCTTGTACTCGATCACGTGCGAGAAGCCGAGCGAGAGCTGGAGTCCGTACGGCCGAACCTCCGCCTTGTAGCCGACGCCGATGATCTCGAGCTGCTTCGAAAAGCCCGTCGTCACACCCTCGACCATATTCGCGACCAGCGTACGCGTGAGCCCGTGTAGCGCCTTGTGCTCGTTCTCCTCACTGGGGCGCTCCACGATCACTTCGTCGTCCTTCATTGACACGAGCATCGCCGCGGGGAGCGAGCGGCTCAGCTCACCCTTCGGCCCCTTCACCGAGATCTTCGATCCATCGAGCGTCACCGTGACGCCCTTCGGAATCGTGACCGGCTTCTTTCCAATACGCGACATGTGGGCGCTCCTTACCAGACGAGAGCGAGCAGCTCGCCGCCGGTGCGCGCCTGCCGCGCCTGCCGGTCCGACATGAGTCCTTGCGACGTGCTGAGAATCGCCATGCCGAGCCCGTTGCGTACGCGCGGGATCTCGGAGACGCCGACGTACTTCCGGAGCCCCGGAGTGGAGACGCGACGGATCTCGCGGATCACGGGCTGCTCTCCGGCGTAGCGCAGATACAGGCGCAGCACCTTCCAGCCCTCCGCGGTCTCCACCGTCTTCACATCCCGGATGTAGTTGTTCTCCAGGAGGATTCGGGCGATCTCGACTTTCACTTTCGACGCCGGAATGTCCACGCGACGGTGCTTCGATCCGCAGGCATTGCGGATGCGCGTCAACATGTCGGCGATCGGATCGGTCATGCTCATCGGTGATTCCTGTCTCCCATCGTATCCGCTACAAACGGACGTGTGGGACGAAAAAGGTTACCTGCTGATTACCAGCTGGCTTTGCGCACGCCCGGGATGAACCCGTTCAGTGACAAATCGCGGAAGCAAATACGGCACAGTCCGAACTTGCGCAGAAAGGCGCGCGAGCGGCCGCAGCGCTGACAGCGATTGTGCTGTCGCACCGCGAACTTCGGCTTCCGCTTGCTCTTCTCGATCATGGCTTTACGGGCCATTTCTCAGTCTCTTGGAAAAGGAGAACACACACTGGAACCTGCTGTTGCGATCGCTTTCACGTTACGAGACCATCTCGTGCGGGAGCGGCACGATCGGCTTGTCGTCCCCGCGGAACGGCATGCCCAGCTCGCGCAGGAGCGCGAACGCGATGTCATCACGGTTGGTGCTGGTGACGAACGTCAGGTCGAGGCCGTGCACCTGGTCGACTTGGTCGTAGTTGATCTCCGGGAAGATCACCTGCTCCTTCAAGCCGAGCGAGTAGTTGCCGCGTCCGTCGAACGAGCGCGTGCCCAGCCCGCGGAAGTCGCGGATGCGCGGGATCGTGACCGCGATGAAGCGATCGAGGAACTCCCACATCCGTGCACCGCGCAGCGTGACGCTCGCGCCGATCTCCTGCCCCTGCCGAAGTCCGAAGTTCGAGATGGACTTCTTCGCGCGCGTACGCACTGGACGCTGGCCCGCAATGAGCTCGAGCTCCGCGACTATTCCGTCGAGGATCTTCGGCTGCTTCACCGCTTCGCCCGCGCCGACGTTGAGCACGATCTTCGTCAGCTTCGGGATCTCGTGAATGTTCGCGAGCCCGAACTGCTTCTGCAGCTTGGGACGAATGGTCTCGTCATAGTACGTCTTGAGTCGCGGCGCGACGACGGCCAGCCCGACACCCGTGTGCTCCTTCGGCGCCTCCTGCGGCCTGTCGCCACCCTTCTTCCGGGAGGCGCCCTTCTCCTTCTTGCCGCCTTCCTTCTGTTCCTTTTCCTTGGTCGCCATTGCTCAATCTCCTCAGCGCTCTGGAACGATCTTGGGGATCGGCTCCCCACTCTTCGCGCTGACGCGCTCCTTCGTTCCGTCATCGTCGATCTTCGCGCGCACGCGCGTCGGCTCGCCCGTCGACGGATCCAGCAGCATCACGTTGGAGTGATGGATCGCCGCGGGAAAATCGATGATCCCGCTCTGCTCATCCGCCGTGCGCGCCTTCCGGTGCTTCTTCACCATCGCCACGCCCTCGACGACGATGCGGCCCGTCTTCGTGTGCACGCGAATGATCTTCCCTTCCTTGCCCTTGTCGTTGCCGCGCATCACGCGCACGGTGTCGCCCTTGACCACCGGCATCTTCACGCGCTCGACGTTCATCGCATGACGGCGCGCATTCTTAGAATTCGCGCGCTTCGTTTCGCGGTACTTCAGATCGCGCATGTTATAAGACCTCCGGCGCGAGCGACACGATCTTCATGAACTTCTTCTCGCGCAGCTCGCGCGCGACGGGTCCGAAGATGCGCGTGGCGCGCGGCTCCCCTGCATCGTTGATGATCACGACGGCGTTCTCGTCGAAGCGGATGTAGCTGCCATCCTTCCGGCGCGTTTCCTTGACGGTGCGCACGACGACCGCGCGCGCCACATCCGACTTCTTCACCGTGCCGTTCGGGAGGGCGTCCTTCACGGCGACGATCACCGTATCGCCCAGCCCCGCATAGCGGCGTCTGGTGCCGCCCAGCACGCGGATCACGAGCGCACGCTTGGCGCCCGAGTTGTCCGCGACCTTGACGACGGATTCCTGTTGAATCATTGATGATCTCCGTTAACGCGCGCGTTCGACGATCTCGACCACACGCCACCGCTTGTCCTTCGACAGCGGCCGGGTCTCCATGATGCGCACGCGATCCCCGGTCTTCGCCGAGTTGTCCTCGTTGTGCGCCTTCAAACGCCTGGTGCGCGTGACCATCTTGCCATACAGCGGATGCGGGAAGCGACGCTCGATCGCCACCACCACCGTCTTTTCCATCTTGTCGCTCACGACCATGCCGAGACGCGTCTTGCGCGCCCCACGCTTTGCCGCGGCTCCCGTGCTCACTGGCTGTGCCATGTCGCCTCTCACTCTCTGTTAGCGCGCCGCGCGTGTTGGTGTCGCGGCGAGTTGCCGCTGACGAAGAATCGTCTTCAGCCGTGCGACATCCTTTCGGAGTGAGCGCAGGCGGAGTGGATCCTCCAGAGTCTGCGTCGCCCCACGGATGCGAAGCCGAAAGCGCTCCTCCGCGAGCTCGGCGATCCTGGCGTCGATCTCTTCGTCGGTCAACTCCCGAATCTCTTCAGCTCGCATCGGTGTGCGCCTCCTCGCGCGCAACGAACTTCGATTTCACTCCGAGCTTCGCAGCCGCGAGTCCCATCGCGCGCTCCGCCGTCTTCCGGTCGATTCCCTCGAGCTCGAACATCATTCGGCCCGGCTTGACCACCGCCACCCAGCTCTCGGGCGAACCCTTTCCCTTTCCCATTCGCGTTTCCGCAGGCTTCTTCGTGACCGGCTTGTCGGGGAAGATGCGAATCCACACCTTGCCGCCGCGCTTGATGTGACGCGTGAGCGCCACTCGAGCCGCCTCGATCTGCCGGTTGGTCACCCATCCCGGCTCCAGCGCCTGCAACCCGAACTGGCCGAACGCCACCGTGGCTCCGCGCGTGGCGATGCCCCTCGTGCGGCCCTTGAACATCTTCCTGAACTTGACGCGCTTTGGACTCAGCATTTTCTTTGTCTCCTCAGGCGCCGGTCGAGTACGTGCTGCCGCGACGGCTCGTGGTATCCTCGCCGCGGAAGATCCACACCTTCACGCCGATCGTGCCGAACGTCGTCTTCGCCGTGCTCGTGGCGTAGTCGATCTTCGCACGCAGCGTGTGCAGCGGTACACGACCTTCGTGATAGCCTTCGACGCGCGCGATCTCCGCGCCGCCGAGCCGTCCGCCGCACTTGATCTTGATCCCCTGCGCGCCCGTGCGCATCGCGCTCTGCACCGCACGCTTCATCGCGCGACGGAACGAGATACGCTGCGCCAGCTGGTGCGCGATGTTGTCCGCGACGAGCTGCGAGTCGAGCTCGGGATGCTTGATCTCTTCGACGTTGATGCCGACTTCCTTGCCCGTGAGCTGTGCGAGCTCATCGCGCAGCTTGTCGACTTCCGCGCCCTTCTTGCCGATCACGACACCCGGACGCCCCGTGTGGACGGTCACGACGACCTTCCCCGGCTTGCGCTCGATCGTGAGATCGGAGATCGCCGCGTGCCCGAGGCGCGCGTGCAGATACTTGCGGAGCAGCTCGTCTTCCTTGAGCAGCGCCGGAAAGTCGCGGTTGGCGTACCACTTCGAGCGATGCTCGCGCGTGATCCCCAGCCGGAAGCCGATCGGATTGGTTTTCTGTCCCATTAGCGTCCTTCCTTCTCGGCAACCACGATTTCGACGTGGCTCGTCCGCTTGAAGATTGGCGTACCGCGTCCCATCGCTGCCGGCATGAAGCGCTTGAGCTTCGGACCTTCGTTGATGATCGCGAGCTTGATGTAGAGACGGTCCGGATCCAGCGATTCGTTCGCTTCGCGCGCCTTGAACTCCGCATTCGCAACCGCGGACTTCAAAGTCTTCGCGATCTGCTTCGCCGCATGCTTCTTCGAGAACGCCAATAACGCGAGCGCCTCGTTGACGTACTTGCCGCGAACCTGATCGATCACCAGCCGCATCTTGTACGGTGACTGGCGCGTCGTACGCTGGAATGCACGCACATCAGCCATGGCTACCTACCTCCCTTTGGTCCACCGCCGCCCGCCGAGGGCGCCGGTGAAGCCTTCTTGTCCGCCGCCTTGTTCCCCGTGTGTCCACGGAAGAGCCGCGTCGGTGAGAACTCGCCGAGCTTGTGCCCGACCATGTTCTCCGTGACGTAGACGGGGATGAACTTGTTGCCGTTGTGCACCGCGAAGGTGTGGCCGACGAACTCCGGCGTCACCGTGCTCGCACGCGACCACGTCTTCATCACCCGCTTCTCATTCCGATCGTTCATCGCGCGCACTTTCTTCTGCAGCGCCTCGAGGACGTACGGACCTTTTTTTACACTTCTCGCCATGTTGAGCTCTCGAAAGGACTGAAGACAGTCTTACTGGGTCGCTTTGCCGCGCTTGCGGCCACGAACGATCAACCGCTGCGACGACTTCTTCTTGTTGCGCGTCTTGACGCCTTCCTTCTTGCCCCACGGGCTCACCACGTTGCGTCCGCCGCGTGTGCGTCCACCGTGCGGGTGATCCACCGGGTTCATCACTTCGCCGCGAACCTTCGGACGGCGTCCCTTCCACCGCGTCTTGCCCGCCTTTCCAGCAGACAGGAGCTCGTGCTCCGAGTTGCCGACCTCGCCGATCGTCGCCAGGCAGTTGCCGTGCACCATCCGCATCTCGCTCGAACCGAGACGCAGCGTGACGTAATCGCCTTCCTTCGCGACGACGTTCGCCGACATGCCCGCCGAGCGCGCCATCTGTCCGCCCTTCCCGATCTTGAGCTCGATGTTGTGCACGTCCGTACCGAGCGGGATCTCTCGCAGCGGCAAAGCGTTGCCGAGGCGAATGTCCGATCCCTTCCCCGACACGATCGAATCGCCCACCGACAGCCCCTTGGGGTGCAGGATGTAGCGCTTCTCTCCGTCGACGTACTCGATCAGCGCAATACGCGCCGAGC
>JACCWE010000151.1 GCA_013697785.1 Gemmatimonadaceae bacterium | reverse complement strand
GCTCCGCACCGTCCCCGCCGCCGTCGACTTCGTCCGCGCCTTCTTCGAAGCCGGAAAGCCGGTCGCCGCCATCTGTCACGGACCCTGGCTCCTCATCGAAGCCGATGTCGTCGACGGCCGCAACGTCACCTCGTGGCCCTCGCTGCACACCGACCTCGAGAACGCCGGCGCCAATTGGACCGACAGCGAAGTCGTCACCGATCACGGTCTCGTCACGAGCCGCAACCCCGGCGACATCCCCGCCTTCAACAAGAAGATGATCGAGGAGTTCGCCGAAGGCTTCCACGAAGCACAACGCGCCTCGGCACAGGCGAGCGCCGTATCTTGATCGAGCTCCAGCCCGCAACGACCTCGTGTGCCCGAAGCCGCTCCTGGCTTCGGGCGCACGTTTGTGTTCCCATTCACGCTCGCCAACGGTAACGAATGCAGCATCGGAAGCTCGGTACGCAGGGACTCGACACATCCGCCATGGGACTCGGCTGCATGGGGATGTCGGACTTCTACGGCGATCGCAGTGATCAGGGCGAGTCTGTCGCCACGATCCACCGCGCGCTCGAGCTCGGAGTCAACTTCCTCGACACCGCCGACATGTATGGCCCGCACACCAACGAGCAGCTCGTCGGCAAGGCGATCAAGGGCAACCGCGACAAGTACGTCATCGCCACCAAATTCGGCATCGTCCGCGATGCCAACGATCCACTCAAGCGCGGCATCAACGGCCGCCCCGAATATGTGCGGGCCTCGGTCGAAGGCTCCCTCAAGCGGCTCGACATCGACACGATCGACCTCTACTACCAGCATCGCGTCGACATCAACACGCCGATCGAGGACACCGTCGGCGAGCTCGCGAAGCTCGTGAGCGAAGGGAAGATCAAATACATAGGGCTCTCCGAGGCGGGCCCCGAGACACTGCGCCGCGCGTATGCGGTGCATCCGATCTCCGCGTTGCAGACGGAGTACTCGCTCTGGAGCCGTGAGCCCGAAGACGAGATCATCCCCGCCTGTCGCGCCCTCGGCATCGGCTTCGTCCCCTACTCTCCTCTCGGCCGCGGCTTTCTCACCGGCGCGTATAAGAGCATCGAGGACTTCCGCTCCGATGACTTCCGACGTTCGTCACCGCGCTTTCAGGGCGAAAACTTCGCGAAGAATCTCGAGCTCGTGAAGCACATTCAGGCGCTCGCGGCCGAGAAGGGATGCACCCCGTCGCAGCTGGCCCTCGCCTGGGTGATGGCGCAGGGCAACGACATGGTGCCGATTCCGGGAACCAAGCGCCGCGAGTTTCTCGAGGAGAACGTAGGCGCGATCAACGTCACGCTCACACCGCAGGATCTCGCCCGCATCGATGAGGTTGCGCCGAAGGGCGCGGCAGCGGGCGACCGCTACCCCGCGGAATCGATGAAGATGATCGGCCGCTGACCAACCTCGCACCAACAGTCTCACGCACTGCACCACGTACATCCACCAGTCCGGAGATCGTCGAATGACCCGTCCCAAATCATCGCTCCTCGCTCTCACTTTCGCGCTGATCGCTCTCCCGAGCGCGTGCACCCCGAAGGCCGACAACGCAGAGAAGGCCGCCGCTACCGCGCCGCAGCGCATCGCCGTCGTCGACGGCCTCTCCGCGCCGGAAGCGCTCTCCTTCGATGCCACGAACAACGTCTACTTCGTGAGCAACGCCAACGGCACGCTCGGTATCAAGGATGGCAACGGCTTCATCGCACGCATCACGGCCGATGGTGTGGTGGACTCGTTGCATTTCATTCAGGGCGGCCGCGACGGCGTGCAGCTCGATGCACCAATGGGCTCGCGCGTCGAGGGCGACACGCTCTGGGTGCTCGACGTCGACAAGCTGCGCGGCTTCGACACGAAGACGGGAAAGCCCTACATCACCATCGACCTCTCGCCGGTAAAGGCGCTCTTCCTCAACGATCTCGCAATCGACTCGACCGGTGACTTCTACATCACCGATACGGGGATCCAGGTGGGCGCCGACAGCAAGCTCAATCACACGGGGCCCGACCGCATCCTCAAGGTCGCGCGCAAGGATCACAGCGTCAGCGTCGCAGTCTCTTCCGCGCTTCTTTCTTCTCCGGACGGCATCACGTACGACCGTCGCGGCAAGCGCTTCGTGCTCGCGCCGTTCGGCGGTCCTTCCGTGCAGTCGTGGGCGGTCGGCGATCCCGGACCGAAGGATGTTGCACCGGGCAAGAGTATGTTCGACGGCGCCGAAGCCGAAGCGAACGGACAGATCCTCATCACCAGCTGGAACGACTCGAGCGTTGCGACGCTCGAAGGTCCGAAGCTCGTTCCGCGCATTACGAAGCTCGGCTATCAGCCCGCGGATGTCAGCATGGACGCAGGGCACTCGCGCGTCGGCATCGTCTCCATGGTCGCCAACAAGTTCGAGCTCTGGGAATGGCCTGCGAAGTAGGCGTCCGCTCGCACCACACACAGTTATGGAGTAGCCGCATCATGCAGCAGTCCACCACCAGCATTGCCCGAACACTCACGGTCGGAGCCGTGCTTTTTGCCATCGCGTGTGCGAAAGGCAACAAGCCCGCCGCCGCCGACTCTACCGCCAAGGGCGCAGTCGCCTCAGCGGCCGCCTGCGCCGGCGACAACGGAGGACTCACCCTTCCGCCCGGCTTCTGCGCCACCATCTTCGCCGACTCGCTCGGTCACGTCCGTCATCTCGTCTTCGCGGCGAATGGTGACGCGTACGCGAACACGTGGAGCGGCAAATACTTCCCCGACGGCAGCACGCCAGCGGCGCCGTTCATCGTTGCGCTCCGCGACACGAAGCACGATGGCCATGCGGACATGATCAAGCGCTTCGGCGACTCGCTCGCCAACGGCGGCGCCGGTGGCACAGGCATCGCCTTGTACAAGGGCGCGCTCTTCGTCGAGACGAAGGACAAGATCGTGAAGTACGCGATGGACTCCTCCTTCGTTCCCGCCGGCGCGCCATCGACCGTCGTCAGCGGGCTTCCGCTCGGAGGCGATCACCCGATGCATCCGTTCGCGATCGACAGCACGGGCCAGCTCTTCGTCGATGTCGGCTCGAGGACCAACTCGTGCCAGGTGAAGAACCGCACGCTCAAGAGTCCCGGCATCAATCCGTGCACCGAGCTCGATACGCGCGGCGGAGTCTGGAGCTACGATGCGAACAAGACGGGGCAGACATTCTCTCCGGCGGGCCGCTACGCCACGGGCATTCGCAACGCGGTCGGCATCGCGTTCGACGCCTCGGGGCAGCTCTACTCCACGCAGCACGGACGCGATCAGCTCGGCGACAACTGGGCGGGGCTCTACACACTGCAGCAGGGCGCCGATCTTCCGGCGGAGGAGCTTCTCAGGATCGTGAAGGGCGGCGACTACGGCTGGCCCAAATGCTACTTCGACTCCACACAGAAAAAGCTCGTGCTCGCACCGGAGTACGGCGGCGATGGCGGCAAGGCGATCGGGGATTGCGACAAGAAGATCGAGCCGGTGGTCTATTTCCCCGCGCACTGGGCGCCGAACGCGCTCACCTTCTACAACGGCTCCCAATTCCCCGCGAAATACAAGGGCGGCGCCTTCGTTGCCTTTCACGGATCATGGAATCGCGCGCCCGAGCCGCAGGAAGGCTATCGCGTCGTCTTCGTCCCGTTCGCCGACGGCAAGCCGCACGGCAACGACTACGAGACCTTCGCGAACGGCTTCGCTGGCACACCGACGCCGCAGCCGACCACCGCGAAATTTCGCCCGACCGGACTCGCTGTGGCACCGGACGGCTCGCTCTTCATCACCGACGACGTACACGGGCGCATCTGGCGCGTCACTTACAAGGGCGACGAAAAATAATATCTTGAATTCAAGAGAATTCGGGGACCGGGCGTTTCGATGCCCGGTCCCCGTTTTTTATTTCGCGCCCGCCGGCAGGTGCTGCTCGAGATACGTGGTCAGCAGCGTATAGAGATGCAGCCTCGTCCCCTCGCCTTCGCAGATGCAGTGCGAGCGGTTCGGGTACGCCATCATCGTGAACGGGCGGTTCGCAGCGACGAGCGCGTTCACGAGCCGCTCCGTCCCCTGATAGTGCACGTTGTCGTCTCCCGTTCCATGCACCACCAATAGATCGCCACGCAGATTCGCGGCATACGTGAGCGGCGAGCCGCGCTTGTAACCGTCCGCATTCTCCTGCGGCAGCCCCATGTAGCGCTCCTGGTAGATCGTGTCGTAGAGCCGCTCGTCCGGCACCGGCGCCACCGACATTCCCACCTTGTACAGGTCGGGCGATCTGAACATCAGATTGAGCGTCGTCGATCCGCCGCCGCTCCATCCCCACACGCCCACACGCGTCGAGTCGATGTACGGAAGCTTCTTCGCGAGCGCGCGCACACCTTCCGCCTGATCCGCGCTCGAGAGCACACCGATCGCGCCATAGATGCTCCGCCGCCACGCGCGCCCGCGCGGCGCCGGCGTGCCGCGATTGTCGATGCTCGCGACCACGTATCCCTGCTGCGTCAGCATCAGGTGCCATAGGTAGTCGCCGCCGGGCCACTCGTCCGTCACGGTCTGCCCCGCGGGCTCGCCGTAGACGTTGAACAACACCGGGTACTTCTTCGTCGCGTCGAAGTTCGGCGGCGTCATCACCCACGCATCGAGCAGCGTCCCGTCGCGCGTCGGGACGCGCACGAATTGCACCTTCCCCCGCGCCAGCGTCGCGAGCTTCGCGCGCAGCTCGGCATTGTTCACCAGCGTCCGCACCACCGCATGGCTCGGCAGCCGCACGATCTCGTACACGGGCGGCGTCGTGAACGTCGAGTACGTGTGCAGTGCGAACTGTCCGCCGGGCGCCACCTGATACTGGTGCATCCCCGTCTGCGCCGCCGGCGTCACTCGCTCGGCCTTGCTCGCTCCGTCCAGTCGCGAACGATAGAGATAGAGCTGCGTCGGCGCATCCGGCGACGCCGTGAAGTAGATCCATCCAGCCGCACTGTCGACGCCGACGACGAACGGAGCGCCGAACGCCGAGCCCGGATTCTGAAGATCGAACGCGCCGGTCGTGAGCGCGCGAATCGACGAGCCGTCACGCGAGACACTGTACAGCTTCCGCCATCCGTCGCGCTCGCTCACCCACGTGAAGCGCTTCCCGCCATCCACCCATCTGACATCGTCGACGACATCCACCCACGTGCTGTCGTGCTCCGTCAGCACGGTGCGCGCGACACCCGTGCGCGCGTCGCCGAGCATCACCCGTAGCGTGTGCTGGCGTCGGTCGAGCTGCTGCAGTACTACCTCGTCGGAGCTCGCCGCCCAGTCGAGCCGCGCGATGTAGAAATCGCGCGGCGCGCCCGGCACCGCGATCCACTGCGTCGCGCCCCCTGCCGCGCTCACGACGCCGACGCGCCCCGACGAGTTCGTGGTGCCCGCCTTCGGATACTGCACCGGTATCGTGAACGAGTAGAGCGAGTCGGTGTCGTCGATCAGGAGAAAGTCGCCGACTCCCGAATCATCGAGCTGCCAGTACGCGATGCGCTTGCCATCCGGACTCCAGCGAAAGCCGTCGCGCAGATTGAGCTCTTCCTCGTAGACCCAGTCGAACGTCCCGTTGATGATCGTGTGCGATCCGTCCGACGTGAGCGGCGTGATTGCGCCGTTCGCCACCTCCTCGACGTACAGATTGTTCGCGCGCACATACGCGACCCGCCCGCCGTCCGGCGAGAACTTCGCGAACATCAGCGACGACGGCGCGATCGATTTGCCACCGAGCTTGCGTGGTGCACCGCCCGCGACGTTGATGACGTAGAAGTCGCCGCGCGTCTCCTGCCGCCACACGCGCTGGCCGTTGGTGAAGACGAGCAGCCACTTTCCGTCCGCCGAGAACTGGTAGCTCTGCACTTCGATCGGCTCCCCTTCCGGCGTGATCAGCCGCTCACCCGCGACGATCACCTCGCGCTTCGCCGTTGCCACATCGTAGCGCACGAGATCCCGGGTATCACGCCCGCTCGCCGATCGCTCGAGCGTCGTGTAGCCCTTCCCGTCCGCCGTCCACCGCAGCGACGACGTTCTGTGCGCCGCAAACTCGTTGGTGTTGAAGATGCGGTCGAGTGTCAGCGTCGAAGCGGAGTCCGCCTGCGCCCGGGACTCGTGAGGTGACGCGAGCGCGAGCGCGAGGCACGCGACGATCGCGCCGTGAGAAAATCGTGTGCGAATTGGCATGCAGCGAGGCTAATGGCCAGTACGCCTCCCGCGCAACGAGCGCCGGCGCGAATTGCTACCGGAAAGTGCCCGGGCTTACCTCGTACTGAATATGGTATGCGCCGGCCTCGTCCTCCGGCCGCCAGAAGCCGAGCTGCTCCGACCAGCGCACGCTCTGTAGTCGCTTGCCCCCGAGGGTGAGGAAACCGGCTGCGCGCGTCGTGACGACTCCCATCGCACGTAGATCGGCGAGCCCGCGGAGCTGCGTCGTCATCCGCTCTGTTACGATGCGCCGGGCGCTCGCAGGGCCGATTCCCGGCACGCGAATGAGCTGCCCGCGCGACGCGGTGCGAATCTCCATGGGAAAGTGCTCCGGATGCGCGAGCGCCCACGACGTCTTCGGGTCGTTCGCCAGCGGGAGATTCCCGTCGGCATCGTACACGACCTCGTTCGGCGCAAAGCCGTAGTCGCGAAGCAGATAGTCGGTTTGATAAAGCCGCTGCTCGCGCACCGCAGGCGTCGCGCGCACATTCTCGAGCGGTGTGTTGCGGATCGGCCTGAACGCCGCGAAGTGCGTGTGATGAATACCGCGGCCCGCGTACAGATCGGTGATGCGATTCATGATCGTGCGATCGGTGTCCGGCGTCGCGCCAACGACGAACTGCATCGTCATGCCGGCAGTGCCGCCGGGAAGCAGCAGGTCGCGCGGACGCCCCTCGCGCTCCTCGTTGCGACGCTCGTTCACCTGCTTCCGCACGCGATCGAGCTGCACGAGCGCGTGTCCCAGATTCTTTTCCGGCGCGATCCGCACGAGCGTGTCGCCGCACGGCGCCTCGAGATTCATGGACACGCGCGTCGCCAGCGCCGTGAGCCGCTCGATCTGCGCGACCTCCGCACCGGGTACCATCTTCACATGGATGTATCCGGCGAAGCGATGATTCACACGCAGCAGCGTCAGCACCTCGATGAGATCGTCCATCACCTTTACGGGGCGCCCGGGAATTCCCGTCGTCAGAAAGAGCCCCGTGCACCACTCGCGCTCGACCGCCGCGAGAAAGATTCGCACCAGCTCCGCCGGCTTGAGCAGCGTGCGCGGCATGTCCCGGTCTCGGCGCATCGGGCAGTAGTGGCAATTGAAGCTGCACGCGTTCGTCATCAGGATCCGCATGAGCGTCGTGCGCGGTCCGTTGCTGCCGATGCGCACCGGGCGAAGGTTCAGCGGCCTCAGCGCACCCACGTCGTTCGCATGGCGCAGCCTTGGCGGCAACTGCCTGGTGGGCAGCCCCTCCTTGTCGTCGCCCGCGAGGGACATGAGGAGCTCGAGCTTCGCTTCGAGATTCGGGGTGCGCATCAGGGTGAGCTCCTGGTCGGATGGAGGTCCAAGAATACCCGAACAAAACCCGAAGATCAATAGGCGATAAAAGGCCCCGAAGGGCCGTTTTCGAACTAGCGGAGGATGCCGGTTGTCGCGTTTCGGGCGCCGGGCCGCCACACCACACGCTGCTCGTTCGACGATAGCGACACTCGCTGCGAGACGACCGTGACGCCCGCATCGTCGAGCGCGACCAGCTGATACTCGCCTTGATCCAGGTGCGACGGATAGGTCAGCGTGCGAGTCGAGTCTGATTGAACCGACCCGAGACGAAGCCGGACGCCGTTCGGCCGTTCGAGAAAAACGACGACATCACGAGCCGGTCGAACGTCATTGCCCACGACGACTTGGAGCCCCGGCCGGCCGGCGCGTGCACCGTGCATCATCGCGCACGACGTCGAGACGGCGACGAGAGCCAGCGCTCCCACCGCCACTGCACCTCGCATCACGAGCCCGCGCGAATTCCCGTCGCCGCTACGTCGCATTTCCCGACCCCGCTTGAGGTGCAACACTAAAATGCAACCACTGAGCCATCGACGATTGCTACACGAGAAAGATGCGACTGTTGCAGCCGATTAATGCGCGCGTGCGCAAGCGATAGCAAGACAGTTTCCTTTTCAAACGTCCTGCGTCTCTTGAGGCTAGCAATCGTCAGTCATTCGTCACGTTGCAACGAAAGATGCCGCCCTTTCTGCCCTACGCCGTCGCGGCCATCGCCGCATTCGCAGTGATCTCCACCGCCGAACCAGCGTCGACGAACGCGAGTGCACCCGAAGGTCCCGTCGTGCGCACGCACGTTCGCTGGGGCCTCTTCGCGACGACCGAGCCCGTGATCGCCAGCGTGCGCTTCCCCGCTGCCTCGGGCACGAATGGATGGACGGAGGCCGACGCGGAGGCGAGCATCTCCTCCGAAGGCGACCTGTCCCACGCGATCACGATCGCCGAGATCACGCCGTGCGTCGCGAAGACGCTCCCGAGCGATGACAGCGCGGCGCGCACGCTCGTCCAGTGGTCCACCGACGGCGGCGCGAATTGGAACGACCTCACGAACGTCCCGGTGGTCGCCTCTCCGGTCGAGCTTGCGGGCAACCACCCTGCGGCGCTCACCCTTCGCTACCGCGCGCGCACGGCGTCGGACAGTTGCGCAATGCGCGTGGTCTACACAGCGATCCCCGCGCGATAGCCTCTACGGCGTCGCTGCCTTGGGTTTCGGACCCGGGGGCAGGGCGTGTACGCGATCCTTGAATTGATGGAAGGCAGGACTGTCCTGCGTCAGCGTTCGCAGCATCGCCGGATCCTTCGAGTCGATCAGCTTCTGGATGTCCGCGATGCGGTCCTCGGTCAGCGGATGATCGCTGAACCACGCGTCCACCGCCGAGCCCCCGCCCTTCTCCAGCGACATCAGCTTCTGGAAGAACGAGACGAGCCCGTTCGGACTGATCCCGGCGCGGATCACGTTCTTGAAGCCCTCCTCGTCTGCCTCCTTCTCGTCCTGCCGGCTGAACTTCGCGAACACCGCGGCGCCGCCAACCTGAATCGCCGCCTGCGATGCCTGGCTGTCGCATACGTGCGTGAGCACGCACGTGAGTGCGATGCCGACGTTCGCACCTTGCTGTGTCTGCATCTGCTTCACGGAGTGCCGCTTTACAACGTGCCCAATCTCGTGCCCCATCACCCCCGCGAGCTCGTCCATCGCCGTCGCACGCTCTATCACGCCACGATTGACGTAGATGTAGCCGCCAGGAAGCGCGAACGCGTTCACCACATCCGTGTTCACCACGAAAAACTTCCAGTCCAGATCGGCGCGCCCGGTGAGCTTCGCGATCGAGTCACCGAGTTGGTTGATGTAGGACTGAATTGCCGGATCGGTAACGACGGGAAGCGTCGAGTTGAGCTGCGTCGAGTACTGCTGTCCCATCTGCACTTCCTGCTGCGTCGACACGGCGCATCCCACAGCCGCGGCGCAGAGCGCAATCAATACGTACGAACGCTTCATGGAATCCTCTGGTCGTGATGCTCTAGGGGGAGGCAAGACACATACCGTTCGGCCCGCTATCCTTTTCTATGCGACGCACGTTTCTTCTTCACAGCCGCGCCCGCTTCCTTCTTTTTGCCCGCCGAGCGTGTGGCCGCGCCTAACAGCAGCAGCGACGACGCCGCCTCGCGCTGGACCTGCTTCATCGTGCACTGCTTCGGCGACTTGTCCGGTCGCCATCTCAGGAAGCCGGTGCCATGCCGGAAGCGCCCGCCCGTGAAGTGGTCGTACTCCACCTCCACCACGAGCTTGGTCTTCAGCGGCTCCCACTCGCCCGTCCGCTCCGTACTCCACCTGCTCGGCCCGCCCGGTGCCTGCCCCGTGAAGCCCGGCTTCCCCTTCAGCGCCTCGAGCTTCGGCGTGAGCTCCGCCCGCTCCGCCACCGAGAACGCCGAGCAGAATCCGACGTGATTCAACAGACCGTCCTCGTCGTAGAGTCCGAGCAGCAGCGATCCCATGGATGAGCCCTTCGACGCGTAGCGAAAACCGCCGACCACGCAATCCGCCGTTCGCTTCTGCTTCAGCTTCTGCATGCCGGTGCGCTCACCGCTCTGATACGGTAGGTCGCGCCGCTTCGCGATGACGCCATCGAGCGCCGAGCCCACCGACGCGTACCACCGCTTCACCGTACGCTCGGCCGTCGTCGCCGGCGATAGTCGTATCGCGCCCGCCCCGGCGAGATTGCGCACCGCAAACTCCTCGAGCGCGTCGCGCCGACTCGCGAGCGGCTCCTTCACGAGCGATGCGCCCTTGTCGTCGACGAGCAGATCGAACACGATCAGCATCGCCGGATGCTCGTCGGCCAACTTCTTCACGCGGCTCGCGGCGGGATGGATCCGCAGCAGCAGCTCATCGAACGACAGCAGCTTGCCGACGGGGATGACGATCTCGCCATCGATGACGAAGCGATCCGCTTTGATCGCCTTCACCGCCTCCATGACGTCGGGGAAGTAGCGCCCGAGCGGCTTCCCCGACTTCGACATGAGGTCGACCTTGTCGCCGTCGCGAAAGGCGATGCAGCGAAAGCCATCCCACTTGGGCTCGTACTGCCACTGCTCGCCAAGTGGGAGCTCGCCAACCTGGAGCGCCTCCATCGGCGCATAGCTGCGCGGAATCGGAAGAGTCACAACACACTCTCCAGCTTGAAGCGCCCGCGGGTTGCGAGCAGCGGCTTCCAGAGATCGCCCAGCTTCTTCACGCGCGCGGGGACGTTGTCGATGCGGAAGTCGTCGATCTCGATCCCCTTCTCGATCTCAGCCCAGGTCACGGGCGTCGACACCGCGGCCTTTGGCGTTGGACGCGGCGAGTAGATCGAGGCGAGCGTTCGCCCCCACGCGTTCTGGTTGTAGTCGACGAGCACGCGCCCGCGCGGCCGCAGCGCGATTCGATATTCCGCCGTGACGAGCTTCGGCGCGCGCGACTCCATCACGCGCGCGAACTCCTTCGCGAAAGTCCACACCTCCTTCTGCAGCGGACCGCGCACGATCGGCACGTAGAGGTGGATGCCGCTCGATCCCGTCGTCTTTGCGAACACGGTCATGCCGAGTGCCTCGAGCGCCTCCCGAACGAGAAGCGCACTGTCGCGCACGCGCGCGAAGCTCGCGCCCACCACCGGATCCAGATCGAAGTGCAGATAGTCCGGGCGATTCACATCGTCGCAGCGCGCGTACCACTGATTGAGATCGATGCAGCCGAGGTTGACCACCCAGAGCAGTGACGCGAGGTCCTGCACCATCGGGAAGTCGATGATACTCCCCGATCCGTGCTCGATCGCACACGTCTCGATCCAGTCGGGGCGCGGCGACGGCGCGCGCTTCATGAAGAACCACTTCCCGGTGGCGCCGTTTGGGTAGCGCTTCATCACCATCGCGCGATCGTGCAGATGCGGAAGAAGCACCGGCGCGACCGCGGCGTAATATCGAAGAAGATCGCCCTTCGTGATGCCGAGCTTCGGCCAGAAGAGCTTCCCGAGATTGGTGAGCGAAACTGCGTGGCCGTCGGCTTCCACTACGGCATCGCGCACGTCCTCGGGGATCACGACGCTCGCGCCTTTCGCTCGCGCGGACGACTTCTTCTTCGCGGTGCTTGCCATCATCGCACCGGCACGAGCTTCGGCGGCCGCGCGCCGTGTCGCGTCGCTCCCGAAACAGGGATGTACGTGAGCTCGGAGCTCTCGCGCACGCTCCGGAGCAGCAGCCCGCCGCGACTCATGTCGCCGCGCCCCACGAATTCCTCGGGGAAGCGCAGCCGATCGCCGAACGCCGCCGCGAGTGTGCCGACGTACTTGTCCGTGGCGATGCTGCCGAGCAGAATGGCCGGAGCGGTGCGTGAGGCGGCGGCGAGCTCCCGGGCGTCGCGCGCGAGTGGCTCGATGAATCGGTCGGACTGCGTCGCGATATTCACCTCGGCGAACTCGCGCATGTCGTCGAGCGTCAGTAGCGTATCGGGATCGACGAGACCGCGGGTAGGCGTGATGACGAGGAGCCCGGGCGCACCGCGCGGAGCTTTGATGAATGCTCGAGCATAGGCGAGCTTGCCGCGGAAGTAGAGACCGCTCAGGAAGGCAAACAGCTCGCCGATCGGCACGCCACCGGCGCGCAGACGAACCGCGAGCGGGAAGGCCGCGTTCGGATTGAAGAGCAGCTTCGCGCGCTGACCGCCGCAAAAGGCCGGTGAGAGAAGGAAAATTCGTGAGGCGGTCATGGGCAGGGAAAATGCAAGTCGTTCGCCAGGCAGAACCGGCGCTGCAGGGTGTTTCGACGGTGTGGAGCGCGATCTCGAAAAGCTGTCCCCCGGGCCGTACACCTATTGTCCGCGAAGGGTGACATTTTCAACGGTCTCGCGAAGCAAAGCGTATATATATCAAGCATTTAGAAGTGGGCACAAAGATCGCCTAAGTATACCGCAGCGAATCGGGAATCGCCGCTGAATCAGCGGAACTCGGATTCGGGATGCTAGAGGAGGATCCATGATTTCGGCCATACTTCCGCTCGTTTTTGCTGCAGTGACCACAGTGGCGCCGGCACCGGCGCCGGCCGCGACGAATGCAGACGCCGCAGTCAGAGTCACGCTCAATCACCAGACATACAACCGAGGCGATCGTGCCCGTGTGACGGTCCGTGTGCGCGATGACGGCTACGTCGTCGTGCTCCACACGGACGCCGATGGCCGCGTGCGCGTGTTGTTTCCCGTCGATCCGGGCGACGACAATTTCATGAAGGCGGGGCAGGACTACGAGATCCGCGGGCGCGGCGATCGTGATGCGTTTCAGATCACGGAATCCGGCAGCGGCACCGTGTATGCCGCCGTCTCGATCGACCCGTTCCATGCGGACGACTTCGTTCGCAATAGTCACTGGGACTACACGCGGCTCGCCAGCGATTCCGCCTCCGCGAACGATCCGGAAGCGGCGATGACGAACATCGTCGAGCAGATGGCCGACGGCGCGCACTTCGACTACGACGTCGCGACGTACACGGCGGAAGCGGCGTACGCCTCGAACAATCGGGTGTACGCAGGTCCGGTTTCGGGAAGCTACGGCTGCTTCTACGGCTCGTGGGATCCGTGGTGTGACGGCTACTATCCGTCGCCCTCGTACTTCTCCATCGGCATCGGCTTCGGCAATCCGTGGGGCTATGGCCATGGATATTCGCGTTATGGCTTCGGCTTCGGCACCGGCTATTACGGTGGCGGCTACTACGGTGGCGGCTACTACGGTGGCGGGCACGGCCATGGATACGGATCCACCGGCTACGGCTATCAGGTCGGTCACGGCTGGAGCTACAACCACAAGCCGATCATCCTCGGCCCCGGCGGCGGTTACACCGTCGGCAGCCGCGGCGCCTTCGGCGGCAGCTCGATCGGCTACGTCAATCGCGTGACGACAGCGCGCGGTGTCTCGCCGCTCTACGGCGTCTCGCGCTTCAACACCCAGCGTGGTGCAGCGCGCGGCAACAGCTCGCCGGCCGATCGCTACGGCCGTCGCGAAGCGTCGGGCGACTACCCAGGCTTCAGGGCGCGTATCAATGACAACACGCGTCCGGCGGCCGACATCAATCGCGTGAATCCGGCGCCGCGCTCCGAGGGAGCACCCACGCGTGTCGAGCGCTCGGGCGGTGACTCACGCCCAACGCGAGTCGAGCGGTCGGAACCGCGGGCGGAGCCGCGCTCGCAGCCACGCGCCGAGCCACGCTCGCAGCCACGCGCCGAGCCGCGTTCAGAAGGCCGGTCGCGTGCTCCAGAGCGCTCGCAGGAGTCGTCGCACCAAGGTGGCGGTGGCGGTGGCGGTGGCGGTGGCGGTGGCGGTGGCGGACGTCGCGGTGGAGGCGGTGGTGGGGGCGGAGGTCGGCGCCCCTAACGCTCCGACACAAAGGAATCGCGGGGCCCGGATTTCGGGCCTCGCTTTTTTTCATCTTCGCTCTATCACCTCGAGCGGAGACGCGGTCGGCGAACTCGCAGAAAGAAGATTCCGAGCAGCATCGTTCCGACGCCGAGCATGGCGAGCGCGGGAAGGATGGTCGCGGTCTTCGGCGCGATCATTCCATCTGCCGCAGCCTCGCGCGGCGTGACCGACGGCATTGGGACACCGGCTTCACCATTGGACGTGCGCGAGATCGGCGCGCCCGCGCCGCCTGCGGGCGGAGCGCCGGCGGTGTTCGGAGCGGCGGCGAGCGACGCAAGTTCACGGGGGCGCGTGGAGTCGCCTGGCGCGATGTCGGTGGAGTCGGACATCGTCGTGAGCGCGGACGGCGCGCCGGCACCGGGAGGCGCGGATGCGAGCGCACCTGCGTGATGGAACGGGATCACAGCCGCGATAAGTCCGGCGAATAGCCCACCGCCGATCGCGCTCGCGATGCTTCTGCTGTCTCCGCCCGGCGCGGCGCACTGGCACTCGCCCTGCGCGTACGCTTTCGTTGCAGGCACCACGAGAATGGCGACTGCAACGACTGCCCGGAACGTGAGCCTGGAAATGAAGGACATCAGCACCTTCGCATATGCATCGGGACGTTACAAGTCAGCTGTCGTTCCCGGTCACTTAAACCACGGTGTTGAGCGAATACTTGTCAAGATGCGTACCCCGCTGCGCCTTTAATATCACGCCTTAAGAGATTGTTTAACCGTGCGCTACGACACTTTTTTACATGTGTGATTCGATCTTAATCAAGCGAAACCGAACCTCATGACGGCCACCCAGTGGAGGGTATTTGCCATGCGTACGCGCGCAGGATGTTCATCGGTGATCGTCGCGGTGCTCGTGATCGCGAGCGCGACGTTCTCACAGCGCGCAGCGGCGCAGGAAGCGGATGCGAGCGCGCCCGCGCCGCGCAGCGCCGCGGACTCCGCGCATTGGCGCAGCGAGACTCCGAGCGTCTTCAACGCGCATCGCGTCACGCGCGTGATCAACGAGGGATCGCACGTGGTGCTCGCGGACGGATCGATCTGGGAGGTCTATCTCCCCGATCGCCCAGCAGTGAATACGTGGCGGCCGGGGGACGTGCTCATGGTGCGCGAGAGCAGTGTGTCGCAGGGTGAGTACGACTACACGCTCAAGGATGGTCGCACGCGCGGCGCGGTGTACGCGCGGCTCGTGGGTGACTCGAACTGACGAACTCGATCGCGAGCTAGCGCCCGCGACCCGTCTTCTTCTTTTTGGAAACCGATTTCTTCTTTTTGGCGGCGGACTTCTTTTTCCCGGAGCCCGCCGCCTTCTTTTTCGGCATCGTCACCTTGGCCGAGAGGATCGTGCCTCGGCACTCGGGCGAGCCGCAGAGACACTTGTACAGCTTCTCGTCCGCCTTCGTCGTCTTCGGCGTGCGCTCGTAGTTGTAGTCGTACGCGAGCTCTTCGCCCTTCCTGATCGTGCGCGCCGCCTCGATGTACACGCGGCGACTCTCGATGATCGCCTCGCAGTTCGGGTCGCACGAGTGGTTGATGAAGCGTGACTCGTTCCCGCCGAACGTCGCGTCGATGACCTTCCGCTTGTCCACCGAGAACAGGAAGGTGTGATGGTTCTTCACTCCCTCGTCATCGTAGCGCTTGTCGGATTCCTCGGCCGAGAGATTCTCGCCGATGTACTCGACCAGCCGCGTGCCCTTGCGAATATCCTTCAGCGCGAAGGCGCCCTTGCCGTGAACACCGGAGCTGCGAACCACGAAATATTGGTTTTTCATTCCGCCGGAGTGTTGCTGGTATCGTGAATGCCGTGCGAGGTGCGCGGCATCTCGCTCAGAGTGAGCGGTCGGATCGCGCCGCCACCTTCACGGCATCTTTCGCCACGGGCGTGAAGTCCTCGCCCGGATTGATGAACTCGTCCTGCTCGGCGCGATACTGCGTGTCGTAGAGCTGCTTGTAGCGCCCGCCCAAACGTAGCAGCTCCGGCTGCGTTCCCCGCTCCACGATCTCTCCGTTCTCGAGCACGAGAATCTGATTCGCGCTGGCGATCGTCGAGAGGCGGTGCGCGATCACGAACGTCGTGCGCCCCGTGCGCAGCGAGCGGAGCCCGTCGCGGATGAGCGCCTCGCTCTCGCTGTCGAGACTCGAGGTCGCCTCGTCGAGGATGAGGATCTTCGGGTCGGCGAGGATCGCGCGCGCGATCGCGACGCGCTGCCGCTGCCCGCCGGAGAGGCGCACGCCGCGCTCGCCGACGATCGTCTCGTAGCCGAGCTCGAACTCGGAAATGAACTCGTCGCAGTGTGCGATCTTGCTCGCCTCACGGATCTCATCCGCCGTGGCGCCCGGCTTCGAGAATGCGATGTTTTCGCCGACCGTACCGTCGAAGAGAAAGTTGTCCTGCAATACGACGCCGAGGTGCGAGCGGTACTGCCGGAGCTTGAGCGATTCGAGCGGGCGATTGTCGATGGTGATCGTGCCCTTCTGCGGATGATTGAAGGCCATGATCAGGCTGATGAGCGTGCTCTTCCCCGAGCCGCTCGAGCCAACCAGCGCCGTCGTCGACCCCGCAGATGCGTGGAAGCTCACATCGCGAAGCACCGGCGTCTCGGGCTTGTACTCGAACCAGATGTGATCGAAGCGCACGTCACCGACGAGCGTCGGCACCTCGCTGTGCACGTTGTCGTTCTCGTCTTCGGTGGCCATCCGGCGGATCTCGCGGATGCGGTCGAGCCCGGCGAACGCCTCGCTGATCTGCGTTCCGATCGAAGCGATCTGGATTACGGGCGCTGCCAGCAGCCCTACGAAAATACCGTAGGTGATGAGATCTCCAAGCGTCATCCTGCCATCGAGGACGGCATTCCCGCCCATGATGAACATGATGATGCCGACGATACCGATGATCAGCGTCGAGAACGCGGTAACGAGAGAGATGCCCGTGAGCGTCGAGGCGATGTTGCGGAAAAGTCCGTGGATGCCGACGGCAAACGTCTTCTCCTCGCGCCGCTCGGCCACGTACGTCTTCACGATGCGCACCCCGCCCATCGCCTGCGCGAGCCGTCCGGTGACCTCGGCGGTGATCGCACCTCGCTTGCGAAAGATCGGGCGCAGCCGCTTGAACGCCACCGCCATGACACCGCCGAACGAGAGCAGGACGACGAGTGTGATCGTCGTCATCTGCCAGTTGAGGTAGAAGAGCACGGCGAGCGCGACGATCGCGGTGACGATCCCGCCCACCAGCTGCACGAGTCCCGTGCCGACGAGATTGCGAATTCCCTCGGCGTCGTTCATCACGCGGGAGATGAGGATCCCGCTCTGCGTGGAATCGAAGTAGCTGACGGGGAGGCGGAGGAGGTGCGCCTGGAGCTTCTTGCGCATATCGGCGATCGCGCGCTGCGCGGCGATGCTCATGACCTGAGCCAGTCCGAACGACGTCGCGCCCTGAACCAGCGTCGCGATGCCCGCGGCCGCGGCAAGTGGATACAGAAGCCCCACGCGGTGCTTGCCGATGACATCGTCGATCAGGAATTTCGCGCTCGCGGGAAGTACGAAGCCCGCGAGCTGATTGATGATCATCAGCGGGAAGCCGAGCGCGAGCTTCTTCCGGTGCGCCCAAATGAGCTCACGCGCTTCGGCCCACGCGTTGTTGTAGTCGGTCTTTCGCTTCTCCTCCGCCACGCTTTCCGCCTGTTCCTCGAGATTCCGAAAGATAGCCCGCCTCGAGGATCAACGCCCGAATGGGGCTGACTGTGCCAGAGAGCTCGCTCGGCCCTCAGCGCTCGACCGCGACGCGGACCTCGTCGCTCTGCGCGCCGGACGCACTCGCGCGGATGACGTGGGTGCCGGCGACGAGCGCCAAGCGGTTCGCGCTCGTTGGCCTCCCGTCGACGAACCAGTGCACCGTGCGCGCATCGGCGCCCTCGGCGCGCAGCGCGATGGTGGCGAAGCGAGCTTCAACGCCGGGCGGCACTCCGTAGCGATCGCCGTTTCGCGGCGAGCTGATGTGAAAGCTCGGCGCGCGCCCGGACGATGACGCCACATGCGTTGCGGGAAGCGTGCTGTCGCCCGCGGCTGCGAGCATCGCGTCGCCGCCCTGGCTGCGCCACTCCGCGTACTCTGCGGGGAGCGTCACGCCGCCGCCCCTGTGCCAGTTGTCGTGGACGGTTGGTGCGGTGCCCGGCGCAAACCACTCCGTGAGCGATGAGCATCCGTCCGCTACGAGAAGCCCGGAGAGCGCGCACACCTCGGCCTGTGCTGCACCGACGCTCGCCGGCGACGGAAGCGCGCCCGGCTCGTAGCGCTCCGCGGCGTGCATCACCACGC
Source organism: Gemmatimonadaceae bacterium (assembly GCA_013697785.1). Lineage (GTDB taxonomy): Bacteria > Gemmatimonadota > Gemmatimonadetes > Gemmatimonadales > Gemmatimonadaceae > FEN-1250. Next base: position 36,489 of record JACCWE010000151.1, on the reverse strand, counting down.
GATGCATCAGCGGACCCGCACCGGTCACGCCGCTCACGCCATCCATCGGGCGGCCGTTGAAGTTGCCGACCCATACCGCGACGGTGAATGCCGCCGTCGTCGCGACGGCCCAGTTGTCGGTGAAGTGCCGGCTCGTGCCGGTCTTCACGGCGGCCGGAAAGGGAAACTCGAGCGCGCTCTCGATACCGAAGCCGGGCGCGCGCGCGACGGGATCGGCGAGGATGTCGAGGACGAGCGCAGCGGCGAGCGGCGTCATCACGCGATGGGACTCGCTCCTGCTCGGCCGTTCGGTTCGAGTCACGCGTGCATCGATCGTGACCGGCATCCACACCCCACCGTTCGCGAGCGAGCGATAGCCGTTCGCCAGCTCGAGAAGCGAGACATCGCCGTTGCCGAGTGCGAGGCCCAGACCATAGTAGTCCGCGCTCTCGCGCAGCGATGCGAAGCCTGCGAGATGGAGCGTCTGCAGCAGACTCCCTGCGCCGAGCTGCTGGGCGAGCTCGATGGCCGGGATGTTGTACGAGCTTCCGAGCGCAGTGCGGGCGCGCACAGGGCCGTGGAAGCGGCGGTCGTAGTTGCGTGGGTGATACGGTCCGGTCGACGTCTGATACGTGTGCGGAATGTCGGCGAGGATCGATGCGGGAGTGAAGCCGCGATCGAAGGCGAGGCCGTAGAGGAACGGCTTGAGCGCCGAGCCGGGTTGGCGCGGCGAGATGACCATGTCGGTCTGCCCTGACGTGTCGGCCCAGAAATTCGGCGAGCCGACCCACGCGAGCACCTCGCCCGTTCGGTTGTCGAGCACGACGGCGGCCGCCTGCTCCACTCCGCGCTCGCGCAGATCGAGCACGGTGCGCTTGACCTCGAGCTCCACATCGTTCTCGAGCGCGTAGTCGAGCGATGTCCGAATCGCAGCGTCGCCCTCGCCGGCGCCGCCACCGCTGCCGTCGCCGTACTCCGCGAGAAAGCGTGTAGTGAAGTGTGGAGCGAGAAAGCGCTGCGCCGATGCCGCCGCGAGCACGGGCTCCTCCGCCGCGAGCGCAACATCCTGCGCGCTCGCCACGCCCGCGCCCTGCATCCGCGCGAGTGCACGCGCGCGCCGGCCTTGCGCGCGACGCGGTGAGACCAGCGGGTTGTCCGCCGACGGCGCGTGCGCGAGCCCCGCGAGCATCGCGGCCTGCCCGACGCTCACCTCTCGCGCCGTTGCGCCGAAGTAGAGCGACGCGCCGGACTCGACGCCGACTGCGCCCTGGCCGAGCTGGATGCGATTGAGATACTGCTCGAGCATCTCCTGCTTCGAGAGATGCGCGCCGAGCCGAAGGGCCCACAGCGCCTGGACCACCTTCCCCGGGATCATGCGCGGCGTAGGATGGAGCAGACGCGCCGTCTGCATCGCGATCGTCGATGCGCCGGAAACTACGCGCCCCGCACGCGCATCGTGGTACGCGGCGCGGGCGACTGCGCGCCAGTCGACGGCGCCGTGCGAGAAGTAGCGCCGATCCTCCACCGCCACGAAGGCCGCGATCAGCTTCGCGTCCATCTCGCCGATCGGCATCCAGCGCGCGCGGCTTCCGTCGGCGGCGCGCGTCGTCCTGAGCACGACGCCATCGCGATCGGTGAGCGTGAGCGCGGGCTGCGCGATCGGCGCAGTGAGCGCGCGCGGGAGCGGCCACGCGATGAAGGCGGCGGTGGCGGCGGCGCACACCGCTACGCCCCCGAGCACCGTCAGAGCGATGCCCCTGCGCGAGACGATCACTACCGCGACCCTCCGCCCTTCGATGCCAGAGGCGTCACCGTGAACACGCCGCCATCGCTCCGCCCGCTCACCGCAGGATTGTACATCTCCTCGGCGTGCGCCGGCGGCCGCATGAAGACACCCGGCGTCGTCGCGCGCGCGATATAGCTCGCGGTGTACACACCGGGCCACAGATACGTCGCGACGTACACCACGCGATCATCGCGAATCTCCTTGTGATCCCACGGCGACCACCACCCTGAGTCCCACGTGCCGTACCCCCATCGGTACGACGAGCCGTCGCTGCTGTCACCGCCGCTGTCATCGTCGGCGTCGCCGCTCGTCCCGAAGGCGGCACCGGGGCCGGGCAGCGCGGCCGCCGTGCGCAGCGAGAGGTCGACTGCCTCGAGCCCCGCCGGCAGCGGATCGTCGAGCACGAGGAAGTGCCGCTCCGACTTGATCGTCACGCGCATCCGCACGCGCACGAGCTCACCCTCCGCCACACTCACGAGCGGCGTGGGCTTGTCGTAGCTCTCGTACCACCGCTCCACCTGGATGCCGGTGTCCTCCGGCCTTACCGGCGCCGTCTTCGGCACCTCGGTGACGGTGATATAGTAGTAGGCGAGGCCGTCACCCTTCGGCACATCGAGCGCGAGCTTGAGCTTCTGCGCCCCGCCGGGGATCGTTGTGACCAGCCCCGCCAGCGACACGCTCGAGTCCGTCCCCTTAAACGTCGTCTCGATGATCGTGCGCCCCGCCGCGCGCACGCGAATCCCTCGCGCCGCCGCGCCCTGCTGCCGCTGCTCGAACATCGCGAGCGCGCTCGCCGTCGAGCCCTGGTCCTGCGTATTCCACAGCCCCGCGCTCGTGCGCGACTGCTCGAGCAGCGCCTGCACGATCGGACCGATCAGCGGATGCGTCGGATTCACCGCGAGCGTTGCCGTCAGCAGCCGTGCCATCGGCCGCGCCTGCGATGCGAAATAGAAATCGTGGCGCGCGCTCGGCGGCAGCACCGCGCGTGTTCCCTCGAGATGCACGAGCGCCCAAGCTGGAGCGATCAGCGTCGTCGCTTCCTTCGTCGCACCGCGCCGCGCGAGCACCTCGGCCAGCCGCAGCCGATCCTCCCACCACAGCTGCGCCGCGAGCGCGACGAGTTGATGCTCGGCGGCGACATCGGGCTTTCCAATGCGGCTCAGATAATCCACCGATGCAACGCGATCCGAGAGTCGCGTGTGCCGATCGTTGTACCAGCTGGCGATGGGCGTGAACTGCGCCGACGTCGCGCCCGTGTTCAGATCCTTTCGCAGATATTCGGCGAGCCGCGCGAGCACGGAGTCATCCACCGTCACGCCGGCGTGCTTCGCCGCGACGAGGAAGCTTCCCGCGTACTCGGAGAGCCACGGCGACGTCCAGTCGCGTGCGTGCCAGAGCCCGATCCCGCCGTCGGCGCGCTGCCGCGCACTGATCACCGCCACCGCGCGTGTAACATCGCGCTGCATCCGCGCGCGCACGAGCGTGGTGTCGCTCTTCGCGTTGAGCAGTGCCAGCAGCGGCAGCGCCGCGCTCGTCACCTGCTCCGTGCAGTCGTACGGATAGACACGGAGCCCATCGGCGAGCCCGCGCAGCACCGCGACGGGCGAGGCGCCGAGCGAGAAGGTGACGCGCGAGCGAGCGGCATCGAGTCCCGAGGCGAGCGTCATCTCGGCGCTCCCCGAATCGCGCAGTACGCCAGCGACGGTGAGATAGTGCGGCAGATATTCCGCGCGCACCGGAACCCTGGTCTGCACCGCGTCCGCGTCCTTGCCGCTCGTTGCGCCGAAGCGGAAGGTCGCGGTGTCGGCGGGCGTCGCGCGGAAGGAGAAGCGCACCTCGCGTCCGCGTCCGGCTTCGAGTGTCGCGCTCTTGCTCTTGTCGCCTCGAAGCTCCGCGCCGCCCGCGGCCGAGGCATCGACGCGCACGGTCGGAGTTCCGCCCGCGCGCTGATTCACGACGGCGCCCGCGGTGAATGCGTCGCCCGGGCGCACGAAGCGCGGCAGCGCCGCGCGCGCGACGAGTTGGCGCGTGACGAGCAGCTTCGATTCGCCGTTTCCATAGCGATCGCCCGCCGTCACCGCGACGGCCATCACCTTGAACGTCGTGAGATTGTCGGGAAGCTTCGCCGTCGCGATCGCGCGACCATCCGCATCCGTGACGACGGAGCCCAGAAAGAAGGCAGTGGTCTTGAACTGGCTGCGCAGCACATCGGAGCGATCGGCGCCGCCTCCACCGCCCGGCGCGAAACCCTTCTCGCCCTCGGGAATCTGCGGCGCGACGCTCGCCATGTTGCTCGCGAGACGCATTCCTATTCCCCGCGCGCGGTAGATCTGATCGATCGGATCCGGAGTCTTGTAACCGGTGAGCGCGAGCACCCCCTCATCGACGGCCCACAGCGTGACTTCGCTCCGCTGCCCCGCCCCCTTCGCATCGCGCACGCGCACGGCAATGCTGGCGCTGTCGCCCGGCCTCAGCTCTGCGCGCGTCGGCGTCACTTCTACGGCGAGCCGCTTCACCTCGGGCGTCACGCGCAGCTCGGTGTAGCCCACGCGAATCGTCGGACGCCCCGGATCATCGAGATGCCCGGGTGGCGTGCTTCGGCCGCGTGCGATGAAGATCGAGACGAATGCGTTCGGTGCGAACGCCTCCGTGATCGGGAACTTCAGCGTCGTCGACCCCGACGTCAGCGTCATTCTCCGCTGCTCGATCAGCCCTTCGCGCTCCACGGTGATCCACGCCTCGGCGTCCGTGAACGGTGACGCGAAGAGCACCGTGGCCGTGTCGCCGACGACGTAGCTCGTGCGGTCGGCAATCACATCGACCTTGAGACGGCTTTCGTCATCCCACGGCACCCAGTCGGTGCCCGTGGCCCAGCGATAGAACGTCGTCGTCGCATCGCGCTTCCGATCGTCGGTTGCGCGCAGCGTCACCGTGTACGTGCCGCCCGCGGCCGGTGTCACCGAGCATGGCACCGGATCATCGGCGGTGGTCACGTCGCATTTCGCAATCGTGTCCGTGACCCACTCGCCGACCGTCTCGGCCACGCCATCGCGCTCGCGATGCACCTGGTGCCACTCACGTCGCGCGACCACGCCGTGCACCTGCACGCCTCGCACGCGGCCGCCCGCGGGCTTCACCGCGATTATCCCGATCTGCTGCGGCTTCCCGGCGGTCCAGAAGAAGCTCGAACCGATCGCCTTCGCCCCGATGTAGAACGACGCGGGGTGCACGAGCACCGAGGTTCGCGCGCCGGACGTCTGCCGGTTCACATCCATGACGTTCGCGGCGAGCGACACGCGCACCGCGCGCCCCTTCTTCGGCTCCGGGAGCTCGACCGCGAGTGTTCGCGCACCCGATGCATCGAGCGTGTCGGTTCCGTTCGCGAAGAGCTGCACGTTGCTCGAAGACGTGTTCGCCTCGTCCTCCCACCACCAGCCGTTGTCCCCGATGAAGTAGCCCTCGGCGCCCTTGATGTCGTTGGTGACGTACGCCGGCGACTGCCACGCCTGCCACGTCACCTTCGCGCGTCCCATCGGCGCGCCGAAGAGATAGCGCGCCTGCACGTTTGCATGCATCGAGTCGCCGGGAAAGCGCGGCGCATCGCTGCCGGTCACGTCGACGAGAAATTCCGGAGCGCGATACTCCGCGACGCGATAGCTCGCATCGCCGATGGGAAGCCACTGCGCGCCGCGCTTGGTCTGGATCTGCACCGGGTAGCTGCCGATGGCCGCGTTGGTGGGAATGCGTATCGAGACGTCAGCCGTGCCGAACGAGGAGAGTGCGACGACGGAGTCGAGCAGCGAGCCGCCATCGCGCGTGGTGAAGAGCCAGCGCATCGAATCGGCTTTCGCGGGCACTGCGAGCGCGCCGAGCGGTCCGGTGCGCACGATGGCTTTCGCGTAGAGCAGATCGCCGGGGCGATAGATGCCGCGCTCCGTGAACAGCGCGCCCGCTGCGGGGACGCGATCGCCGCCCCACGCCGGCGAGATGTTGAAGCGCCACGGATCGAGATCGGGATCGTACGCGCTCACACCGACGAGCGCGCGATCGGATCCGAGCGACGCGGCCACGTATCCCTCGAACAGCTGAAATCCGCCTCCGGTGCCGCCTTCATCCGACTCGCCCTCCCCGGATTCATTGGCCGCCGCGGTATCACGCACCGCCGCGGGCTTGCCGTGAAAGCCCGAGAGCGATGCGAGCCCCTGCGCATCCGTCGTCGCAGTCGCCGCGACCTGGCCTGTGTAGTCGTAAAGCGTCACCGTCGCGCCCGCGCGCGGCTTGCCGTCGCTCGCTCCCGTCACCCACACGACGCCGCTCTCCGCGCCGATCTTCGCATGTACGCCGAGGTCCGTGACCTGGACGACGGCGATCGTCGGGTTGCGCTGCGTCGTGGTGTCGGGGAGCGAGCGTTCGACCTGCACCGCCCACAGCGTCGGCTTGCCGGAGGGCGACATGGGCATCTTGATGCCGGTGACGCCGGGCTTGTCGGCCGCGAGCGCGATCGGGATACGCGTTTCGCGCGCGCCGGCGCGCACCTTGGTCCAGAGATCGCCGAGGTTCCATTCGGAGCGGCGGATGAAGGCGCCCTCGAGAGAGTCGGGAATTGGTGCGGCGATGACCACGAGCGTGTCGACATTGACGTGTGCGATCGCGAGCGTGCCGAAGCCGCCGCGCTCGACGGTGATCCGACCGTAGGCGTAGTCGATCGACGGCTCGTAGCCGGTGGTGCGATAGCCCGTCGCGGGATTTCCCGTGAGTGGCTGTCCGAAGATGTCGCGCATCAGCGTGTCGGCGATCACGGCGTAGGCGACGTGCGGCTTGAGCCGGGCGTCGAGCACGAAGCGGTCGGACTCCTCGGCCGTGTCCGCGACGGCGAAGGCGACTGCCGGCGCGAGCTTGACGTGGCGTTGAACTTCGGCGCCGCGCACCGGCGTTGCGAAGCGCACGACGATCGGACCCGTCGGACAGAAGGTCCCGCTCTCGCAGGTGGCCTTGACGACCTTGAATGCGCCGTGCGTCTCGAAGCGCCAGCGCGACAGTGCCGGGCGATCCAGCGCGAGCTCGGTGGGCGCGACGATCGCGCCGCCGCACGCGAGAGGCATCGGCAACGCGGGGACGAGGGAGACGACGCGGCGCAGCGAGTCGGCCGTGCTTCGGTAGTCGTGATAGTCCCACGGATCGTTTTTGTCGAGCCGCCGTTGCGCTCGTGCCTCGAGCTTGATTGCGCGCGCGCCACCCGCGCAGGACGCATCCATCGCGAGGTAGGCGCGCGACGCGAGCTGCGCGAGATCCACCGGGCCGTCGTACACGAGCGCAAAGCCCGACGTCGGAGTGAGATAGTGCGGGATCGTCTTCTTCGCAGCAGGCGAGCCGGCGACCAGCATCGGCGCGCGGACACGGAAGGAGAAGGTGTACGGAGCGGCGAGCCGACTGCCGTCCATCGCCTGAAAGCCTTTGCCCACCGTAACCACATAGCGCGTTGCAGGGCTCAACAGGCCGGCGGGCGTCAGCACGATCGTCACCGGATCGCGCCATTCCACGCGGCCGGGCACGGTTGGCGCCACCGAGACGATCGATCGAGGATCGACGGATCGATCGAGCGACCCGGCAACGGGGCGATCGAAGGTGATCTCGATGCTCGCGGTGCGCCCGGCAGTGTCCGCGGGAGTGGCTCGCAGAACGCGCAAAGGGGTGGGCGGCGCAGCGAGATACGCGGTCGCTCCAGCCACTACGAAAACAGCTTTAAGTAGGCGCATGGGTTGCAGTTAGAGGGGGTGCCCTGGAACGAACCTATGCACTCGGCGCGAAGAAATGTTAAATCTTCTTACCGAATCGATGCGCAAGTGTATCATGTGCAAGCACAGGGGGAACAGAAGGTGTCGGTGCGCTACTTCATTGATCGCCAGGCTGAATGCCGGAACTGCTGCTCGATAATCCGCTCATGGTGATCGCCGTGAGCATTGTACTCCTCATCGCGACCATCTCCGTCGCCGCGAGCGGGGTGTTTTTCGCGCGCAAACGTGCGTCGCGCCGTCATCGCCATGGCGCGCTCCCTCCGATGATGGTGACCGGTGGCCGCGACAGGCGCGACCGGAACGGCACGTCATCGAGCGCGAAGGAGGCGGTGCAGATTCTGCCTGGTCATCTCGAGGTCGAAGTCGGCAGCAACGTGGGCGAGGCGATCCGCTTCATGCGGCTGAAGGGAGAACCGGCCGACATCACCATCGGTGCAGCGGAGGGCCCGCGTCATCGTCACATCAAGCTGCCGGCGGAGACGGTGAGCAGAACCCACGCGCGCATGCAATATGAGCAGGGCCGCTGGAGAATCACCAATCTTTCTGCGAGCAATCCAACGCTCGTGAACGGACAGGAGCTCGACTCGTCCGCTCGCACCCGCCTTCTCGACGACGGCGACATGATCCAGATCGGCGAAATGCTCCTGCGCTTTCGTGCGGACTAGCTGAGCGCCAGCGCGGCCGCCCGCTACTTCGTTTTTCCGGCCGCCGCCTCCTGTAGCAACTTCGCCATGCGCTGCTCGAGTCGTCCGTTGCTCTGGCATCGCACGCTGCCACCCGGCCTGTCGCTCGCCTTGGCGTTCGCCTGCACCTCCACTCGTACCTTCGAGAGCCCGCCGTCGGCCGGTACGACCTGCGCTATGATGCGGATCCACATCTCGTAGGTATCCGCGGTGGAAACGCCGAGCATTTGCCCGCAGTCGAAAAAGTGCGAGAGCCGCTCCTTTGCGATCGTATGCCGGTACGTCGCACCGGCATTTCCGAAGAGCATCTCCTTCGTGAAGATGATGTTCGGATCGATGCCAAGCTCGCCGAACACCGTGGGAAAAGCCGCATACGCCTGATCCGCCGGGATAAGGAGCTTGTGCTCGGACACACCGCGGTCACGCGTCCACGCGATGTCCATCGTTGAGCCCTCGAAGGCGATGTGGGTCACCTCCTCCTCGTGCGCGACCGTCGGAGCGACGCCGCCTCCCTGCGCCGACGCGGAGATGACGGCGCTGCAGAGCAGCAGCGCGATGCCGGGGAGGCATCGCGCGCTGCGCCAGACTACAGCTGTCCGCATTGTTAGTTGGTTGGCTTGGCCGCGAGCTCGGACATCATGTGCGCGACGCGCTCTTCCAGCTGACCGGTACTGACGCAGCGGACGTTCGAGCCTGAAATAGCCGACGCATGCGCGCTGGCCTCGACCTGCGTGCGAAGCGATGCGAGACCGGCATCCGCCGGCACGACCTGCGATACGATCCGTACGATTACGTCGTACGTGTCCGCGTTCGACATCCCCGCCGTAGTTCCACAGTCGACGTATCTGGAGAGCCGCTGCCGTCCGATCGAACCTCGAACCTTGAAGCCGGCGTTGCCGAAGACGTGCTGCTTCTGATCGACGATCCCCGGCTGAATTCCGAGCTCGCCGAAAACCGTCGGGAATGCTGCCCACGCCTTGTCGACGCCGACGAGCAGCTGCGTCTCCTCATAGGTGTGCTCGTGCTGCCAATCGATGATCAGCGAGCCACCGTTCGGCGTCTCGAGCCTGGTGAATCCGTTCGACTGCCGCATGTCCGGCGATTCGGTCGTCGCGCGTGTTCCTCCGCTCGAGCCGCAAGCGCACAGTACGACTACAATGGCGATCAAGGCGATTCGCTTCACGTCCAGCCTCCTGGTCCTTTCAGCAAATACTGCCGGGCGCATTCGCGTTCGGCGTGGGGTGCTGATTAATAGGAGCGGGAAGTCGAACCGCAAGAGCGCGTCATTGCGAGAGGGTTACATGGCCGCAGGCTGCAGATACTTGCCCAGCCACCCCTCGACCTCACTCCACCAGAGCTTCTGATTCTGCGGCTTCTGTACCCAGTGCCCCTCGTCGGGAAAGACCACGAGGCGCGACGGCACGTTCTGCCGCTGAAGGGCGCTGAAGAAGGAGAGATCCTCGGTATACGGCACTCGGTAGTCGAGCTCCCCTGCCGTCACGAGCGTCGGCGTCTTGAAGTTCCTGGCGTAGAGGTGCGGCGACCACTTCCGGTAGTTCTGCTGCATCGCCGTCGAGTCCCAATAGGCGCCGCCGTATTCCCACGTCGGGAACCAGAGCTCCTCGGTCGCGCCGTACATGTTCTCGAGATTGTACGGTCCCGCGTGGCTGATCAACGCCTTGAAGCGATCGCTGTGTCCCGCGATCCAGTCGACCATGTATCCGCCATACGATCCGCCGGCGGCGCTCATGCGCGTCCCGTCGAGCCACGGCGCCTTCACGAGCGCGGCATCGAGGCCGAGCATCAGGTCGGAGTAGACGGCGCCGCCCCAGTCCTTCGAAATCGCGTCGACGAACTTCTGTCCGTAGCCCGGTGATCCGCGCGGATTGATGATCACGATGCCGTAGCCCTGCGACGCGAACATCTGATAGCTCCAGCGGCCATGCCACTGATCGAGCCACGGCACCTGCGGTCCGCCGTGGATGAGGAGGACCACGGGAAATTTCTTTCCCGGAGTCCACTGGGGCGGACGGAGGATCATCCCCTGAACGCTGTCCCCGCCGGCACCCCTGAACCAGTAGTCCTCGACCGGATACACCTTGAGCGACGCGAGGAGCGAGTCGTTCGCGTGCGAGAGCTGCCTGAGCCCGGAGACGCCGGCGCCGAGTGTGGCGGCGAAGACTTCGGCGGGGCGATCGGATGCGTCCTGCACCCACGCGATCGTGCGCCCCGCGTGATCGAGCGACGCGGAGGAATTGTTGCGCTCGGAGAGGAAGAGCTGCGGCGCGCTCGCGACGCCGTTGGAGAAGGTGGAGCGATAGAATTTCTCGCGCGACGCGTCGACTGTCTGGATGAGCAGACTGTGTCCGTCGCCCATGAACGCGTAGCTGTCGGCGTTCCGATCCCACTTCGGGAGGAGCTCGCGCGACTGGTGGCTCGAGCGATCGTACGACATGAGGCGCCAGCGATCGGACTCGAAGCCCGCGCGCGCCTGCGAGTGGTAGAGAATGAGCTTCCCGTCGGGCGAGTAGATGGGATTCTCATCGGCACCCTTGTTCGCGCCGGTGATGACGTTCGACGCACCGCCGCTCGAGGGGACCGTGTAGAGATTGTTGTCCGTGCTCCACGCGTCCTCGCGTCCGGAGTTCTTCGCGGTGTACGCGAGCTCCTTTCCGTCTGGCGCCCACGCGTAGCCTTCGCTCCCGCCGAACGGTCCGGGAGGCACATCATAGACTGCTCCCGGCGTGAGATCGACGAGGCCATTGCCATCGGCGCCGACGACGAAGAGATGTGCACGGGTGCCGTCGTCCCACGCATTCCAGTGGCGGTACATCAGCGCGGCGGCGACGTGCGCCTTTACCGGATTCGACGCTGCCGACTTCATCCGCGAGAGGTTGCACTCGTCATCGGAGCACGCCGGAAAGACTCGCGACGTGAAGGCGATGCGATCACCACTCGGCGACCACACGGGGCCGGTCGCGCTGCCCGAAAGATTGGTCAGCTGCTTGCGAGCTCCGCCCGTCTGATCCGCGACCCAGAGCTGATCGCCCGCTATATACGCGATGCGCTTTCCGTCCGGCGACCAGCGCGCCTCGCCGACGCTCGTCGAAGCATCCGGGAATGGGGCGGGTGAGCCGCCGGTTGCAGCGACCTTGTACGTCATCGACGATCGGCTGTTCGCCGCCAAATTCGTCGTCCGGACCGAGAAGAGCACCGACTGCCCGCCCGGCGCTATCTGCGGATCCGACACCGCCTTCACCGATTCGAAGCTCTCGATGGTGAGGGGCTGCTGCTGCTTGTCCTGTGCGGCGAGCGGCGCGGCGCGAGCCAGCAGCGAGGCGAGCAGCAGAAGTCCGGCGCGGGCGGTGTTGGGCATTGAAGCGTCCTCTCGGAAGGTGCGGCGGCGGTTGGTGCCGAGATCAAAAGTGGCGTCGGGAGGCTGGTCCCGATAGCGCCCAGACGTGCATAACCCGGACGTTGCCGCCTGCCAGCCCCGCGCGTCTCTCTCTGGTACCCCCATAGGCACGACATGCATCCACGCCCGGAGTGAACGGCATGAGCCAGGTTGCTGAGCGCAAGCGCCCCGATCCATACGCGGACGAGAACACGATCCTTCGTCGCAAGAAGGGAGTCACGATCGGTGCCTATCAGGGGCTGACGATCGCGGTTCTCGCGTGCCTCGTCGGCGCCCTCTTCTTCCTCGGCGTCAACACCACGGCGCAGAAGGGTGTGTCGGTCGTTGCGTTGATCGTAGCCGCCGCGTTCCTCTTCACGATGGCGCGCCGCAAGAGCCGCCACGTCGAGTCGGATCGTACGCAGATGATCGTCGCGGTATGGCTGGTCGGCACCGCGCTCTGCTGGGTGGCGATGGCCGTCGTGCTCTTCCTCCCGCCGAACGTGCTGTTCGAGAACGGTCCGCTCTACGCGACCGTGATCGGGGCGACGGGTGTGATCATGACAGCCGCCGGCGCGCTGACGCTGTCGTCGATCTATGGTCGCGACTGGGCGAGCCGAAAGGGACGCACGAGCTGATCGCTCAATCGGGGCGCAGCCACACGAGCAGGACGCCTACCATCCGATAGCTCACGCCGTACATTTCGCGCGTCGCGGGTCCGACACGGATCCGCGCCGAGTCGATGCGTGCGGGTGAGATGGTATCGAGCGGGGGATCGAGGACGACGCGATCGCCATTGAAGGTGCCCGACCCCTGCTTCTCCCCATCGATAACGACGAGAACCTTGTCGCCGCGGCTCAACAGCGGCGCAACTGGCTGGGGGCCTGATTCGATTCCGATATCGGGTGCGAGCGATGTCGGATTGGCTGCGCGATGTTGATGGCAGCCTGTCGCCAGCGCGGCGACGAGCGCGAGGGCCACTCCACGCGCACTTCGGTTCACTACAGAGTACATGATCAGGCGCACCTCAGCCGTCGGGTTCCGTTCGCACGAACTGTCGTCGCATCGTGCGCGTCGCGCAATGATGGCGATACGACTGGCGGCTGTGGCGATATGGGTCACCTGCATTCCGGCATCGGCGCATGCGCAGGCTGTGCCCGGCACGCTGGTACAGGTGGAGAACGACGCGCTCGACGTGTGGCTCCCGCAAAAGCAGCGTCCCGACGGCGAGTATACGAACGGGATTCGAGTGTCGCTGTCGCGCGCGACGGCGCCGCTCTGGGGACGGTTCGTTCGCTCGGCCGCGCCGTGCACCGGACGCGAGGCGATCGGAGCGCGATGCCTCACGACGGAGTTTGCGATCGCGCAGCAGATGTATACGCCGGAGCCGCTCAGCCATCGCGCATCGCAGCTGCAAGTTGGCGCGCCGGAGGACAGCACGATCTCCGCGCCGATCCCGGGCGATCGCGCCTTCGCCGGCTGGCTGCACGCTGACGTGACGGCGAACATCATCTCCGAAAAGCGGCTCACATCCTTCGGCATCGTCGCGGGAATCACTGGGCGCGAGTCGGGGGCGGAGGCGCTGCAGAAGGGCTTTCACCACGTCATCGGCCAGGTCGATCCGCCGGGGTGGCGCTATCAGCTCGGCCTCTTTCCCGCGGCGAGCGTGTCGTACACGGATCATCTGCGACTCGCGTTCTCGGCGCAGGATGGTCGCGACTTCTTCGACGTCATGCCATCGTGGAACGCGCAGCTGGGAAACGCGCGCACGGGCGCGTACGGCGAGCTCGAGGCGCGGATAGGCTACCATCTCGCGCACCCGTGGAGCCCAGGCGCTCGCGCGCGCGCGGGCCCGCGCGACTTCGGCATCTGGCTGTATGGCGGAGTGCGCGAGTCGCTGGCGCTGTACGATCAGCTGCTCGACCGCAGCTACGCGAAAAACGACACGACCTTCTCGGTCGATCGCATTCCCTGGGTAAACAGCTACGATTTCGGCATAGCGGTCCGACGCCACTCGCTGACAATCACCTTCGGCGGCACGCACACGGGCAAGGAGTACAAGACGGAGGAGGTTCCGAATCACTCCTACGGCACGATCACGGTAACGGTGGACCGGGGGCTGAAGCCGTGACGAGGCGTCGCTTGAACCGATTTTCGCAAATGACGCGATAAAACTTCGGTTGACGCCCGAAGTGCAACAGAAGTCCCACTTCGAGATTCGTTGTGCATAGGTAACTGAAGAGTTGCCCCTTCGCGCCAGGATGCAGACTGTCGGTCGCTTTCATCTCGACCACGACCTTTGCATCGACGATCATGTCGAGCATCTGCAGCGCGAGCGGCTCTCCGCGATAGTAAACCACGACCGCAACCTCGCGGTCGACGCGATGCCCTCTGGCTTTTAGCTCGCGTTCCAGCGCGAGCGCACACACGTATTCTCGAAAACCGAATCCAAGATCACGATGGACATCAAAAAAGGCGCCGATGACAGAGCGCGTCAGTGCGCCCTGGAACAGCCCGTTTTCGCGTTTCTGCATCATCCGACATTGTCGGCCCGATCCGCCCAATCACATCATCGAATTGTCTTATTAGTTAGCGTCCGTCTCATCCGTTTGTGTCCGTATCTCCTGCTGTTAGAGTCTGCTTGGGCGCATTCGCCAACCCCGCGTCAGCCCGAGTCGGACACTAACAATGGGAGATACGGACACAAACGGATGAGACGGACAAAGACGGAAACGGCGAACTGCGGATGCTACAACAGCTTCGTCCCGCGCCACGTGAGTGTCCATTCGCGTGTTTGGCCCGGTTCCAGGTAGTTCGCGCTGCGCCACTGGCCCAGGGATTCGGTTAGGGAGTCCGGGGCGCCGATACATGGTTCGAAAGCGAGGTTGTAGTAGGGCTTCGCGCGCGGGAAGGGGGACCAGCCGCCACGGTTGAGCCAGAGGCCGAAGTGCGTGACGCTCGCCGTGTCGAAGGAAACCTCGAGGCGCGCATTCTGGTCCTCGACCGCCGCGCGGCCCGTGCCCATGTCGAGAAAGAGCTTGCAGGCATACTTCCGCGCGATCAAATCGGGATTGCGGAAGTCGTGATTCTTTCCCGCCGCCACCGCGCGCGGCCAGCGATGCTCCGCCCCCGGGCCGCCCAGCTCGATGCCGTGCTGCGCCCATACGCGTACGCGCGCGCCTTCCGGGAATTCGAGCTTCGTGTTCTTCGTCAGCGGCAGCAGCGGATGCGCGCTCCATAAAAATGGCAGTCGGTCCAGCCCGTCGTTCGTCACCGCGTAGTGCATCTCCACGCGATCCGCCGTCACGTAAATCGCGCGCGCGAAGCGATACGGCATCCGCTTCCCCACCCATCCGCACACCGCGTACGTCCCTTCCTCGAGCGTCTTGAGCTCGAAGGTCGTCGACTGCGACCACAGCTCGCCGTGATCGGGAAGCGCGAGGCCGCTGTACGCATTCGGCAGTGACAGCGCCGCGTAGCGCCCCGAGATCGCCGGCAGCGTGCACGCCGCCACCGTCGGAAAGCATTCGTCGTAGCCACCCGAGTCCGCGGTCTCGACGTAGGAGGCGCCGTCGATCGGCGCCGAGTGCGCGATGACGTCGCTCGTCCACAGCCACTCGCGCCCCGCCATCTCCATACTCGCGATCTTCCCGCCCAGCGCGGGTATGATGACTACTTTCGTCGTGCCCGCGCGAAGCTCGGCCGAGCCGAAGAGCGGACGCGCAGCAGTCGTCACGCGATGCTGGCCGGATCGATGCCCCGCGTCGCGAATACTCGCGCGACGGTGTCGCCGATCTTATTGTTCGGCGTGCTCGCGCCAGCGGTCAGCCCAACCCGCACGGCGCCGTGCTCCGGCATCCAGCTCGTCTTGATCTCCTCGGCGCACCCAATCGGCTTATGGCGGATCGTCCCCGCTCCCGGATCGATCGCCGCCGCGTCCTCGATGTGGTACGTCGTCACGTGCTCGGCACAGATCGCCGCGAGCGAGATCGTGTTGCTCGAGTTGTACCCGCCCACGACGACCATCACATCCAGCGGCTCGGCCAGCAGCTCCTTCACGGCATCCTGTCTATCCTGCGTCGCGGAGCAGATCGTGTCGAAGGAGCGGAAGTCGACCGCGCGCGCCTCGGTTCCGCGCGCGCGCTCGATCGCAGCGCCGACTTCCTCGCCGATCGCCAACGACTCACGTGCGAGCATCGTCGTCTGGTTCGCAACGCCGATGCGGCGCAGCTCGAAGTCCGGATCGAAGCCGGCGCTCACCGCGGGGGCGAACTTGGCGAGAAACTCGTTGCGGTCGCCGCGCCCCTCGATATACTCGCACACCATCTTCGCCTCGGTCATGTCGCGCACGACGATCCAGTGCGCACCGATGTGCTTCTCCGCCTGCGACGCCGTGGCGCGCGTCTCCTCGTGATAGTGCTTGCCGTGGATGAGCGACGTGAGGCCGTCGCGCGCATATGCCTCGACGCGCTTCCACACGTTGAGCACCGAGCCGCACGTCGTGTCGACCACTACGCATCCGGATTCGCGCAGCGTCTGGAAATCCTTCATCGGCACGCCGAACGCGGGGAGGATGACGACGTCCTCGGGCGTGATCGCCGAGTAGTCGAAGCCGTCGGGGCCGGGGATCAGGATCTCGATCCCCATCTCGCGCAGCCGGTCGTTCACGTGCGGATTGTGGATGATCTCGCCGACGAGGAGGATGCGGCGGTCGGGAAATTTCGTGCGCGTCTGGTAGGCGTATTCGACCGCGCGCTCGACCCCGTAGCAGAAGCCGAACTCGCGCGCCAGGCGGACCGTGGTATCGCCCGCGGTGAGGGCGTAACCCCGTGTCTGCAATAGATCTACGAGCCGTCCGGAGTAGTCTGTGGCAAGCGTCTCCTGGACGTCCGCCTTGAGACCAAACCCCTTCCGGAAGTACATCGCGCTCTCATTCGCGGCCATGCTGCAATCTAGCCGTTCGCTTGGGGACGCGAAACGCGCGGCTCAGAAAGTGAGGCGTCTGTATACCATCGTTTCGTCGCCGCTTTGCACCGGAACGACGTCGTCCGGACGACTCGGCAGGTCGATGCCAGGGAGGGCGCCGATTCCCGCGGTGTGGGTGATCAGCTCGAGCGTCGCCTTCGTATCGCGCGGAATCGTGAGCTCCAGCGCGAAGCCGGAGTCCGGCGGCGCATCGTACTCGAGATCCCACTTGGTCAAGGCCCTGCGGTAGCGCGAGCTGTCGATCGCGCGTCCGTCCACCGCCGCAGCGAGCACCTTCCCTTCCGCCGCACGGATCTCGAGATAGCCTGTTCCCGACGCGGACACGATTCTGAGCGTGAGCGTCCGGCCTCGCACGGTCGTCGAATCCGCGGTGATGGTTGCAGTCGGCGCGGTGATCGGGATTCGCGGAGCCGAGCGCACTCTCGTGCGCAGCTCCTGCCCGAATACAGTGGTGAGCCAGGCTGGAGGGTCTCCGCCCGCACGCTTTTCGGCTGGGTTCATGAGCAGAGATGTCGAGCCGAGCGCCGATGCGCCCCACGAACCGGCCTTGGCCAGCGAGGCGGGAGCGACGAGCCACGCATCGCCCGCATCCGCATCTGCCACGTAGGCGATCAGCGATGGTACCGGATGCCGGAGGCTTGGTCGCACGGTGGCTGCGCCAATGAGGAAGCACAGAATCGTCGCAGCGAACAGCGTCAGCGTCGCACGCCACCGCCGCTCGCGCGTCACGGCGTCGAAGTGCGGCGCGAGCAACAGCGCGAGCAGTGGTATCAGCACGCCCATCACAACGCCACCACCCGTCGTGAGCCCGAGCAGAATGAGGCCGATGCTGTAGACCACGGGCACGAGCAACGCGGCGGCGACGATCGTTGCTGTCCAGAGTGCGACGGCGCTGATCATGTCCTGGCGCGCAGCGAGCAAAGCCGCGATCGTCGCGGCGAGCAGCGGCCACACGAAGAGGAAGCTCGCGCCCGGCGCCTTCCATGTTACGAGCAGCGTGAGCACCGACCACACCACGAGCGTGCCCGCAAAGGTGCCCGGCGCGCTGCCCCAGCGACGCATCAGTGCCCAGCAGCCCACCGTGATCGTGATCGCGAGCAGCGCAATAGCGAGTGCGTACACGCCGCTGTAGCCCGGTGCGCCGCTCAGCGTCGCATGCAAGCGGGTGAGCCCGAGGCCGGCCAGATACACCGCACCGCCGCTCAGCGCCGTTGCAATCACCGTCGCGAGGAAACCGAGGATGAGGTCGCGAATCCAGCGACGCTCGCGACGACGAATCGCGATGAGCGCGATGACGACGAAGACCGCGCTCACGATGGCGAGCGGGCGGGCCGCACTCTCCGGATAGAGCACGAGGCCGAGCACTGGAAAATCGAAGAAGACTGCATCTCCGGTCTTCGGCCGCGGCAGCGGGCCGTTCGCGAGCGCGCGCGTGATCGCCAGCGCCTGCGCACCCTCGTGCTGGATGCTGCCGGGGTTGAGCTGCGCGACGTTGTCCTGCGTCGTGTGGTAGCGCTGGACTCCATCGGCGAACGCGAAGTTGAGCGCGGGCTGCCCGAGCTGCGCGATCTCCGAGAGATCCGTGTCGTTGGGAAGCGTGCGATACACCGTCACCATCAGCGACGTGGCGGAGACGTCGGGCGCCGTTCGCAGCACTCGCGCGAGATCGAGATTGCCGGCACCGGTTTCGAACATGAACGCTCGTCCCGTCGTGCCGCGCGCCTCGAAGTTGAGCGCCGCCGCGACGTCCTTCGCCCAGCGATGCTCGCGCACGAACGCCGCTGCGCCGAGCAGCCCGGCTTCCTCGCCGTCGGTGAAGAGCGCGATGACGTCGTGCTTCAGTGGCGGTCCGGCGCGGAGCGCGCGAAGGGTCTCGAGCAGCACCGACGATCCGGAAGCGTCGTCGCCTGCCGCGGGACCTGCGGGCACGCCGTCGGTGTGCGCCATCAGCATGACGACGGGGCCGCCCGGCGTGGTGCCCGGCATCCGTGCGATCACATTGTGAATTCGGCCAACGGCCTGGTATCGCGTGCCGACGCCGGTCGCCTCCTGCACTTCCGCGGGCACACCGAGTTTGCCGAGCTCGGCGAGGACATATGCGCGAACGCGGGCCGCGTCCGCGCTCCCAATCGGATGCGGACGCTGCGCCATCTCCTTCACGTGCACCATCGCCCGCTCGCCCGAGAACAGCGTCGCTGGCGCGGTCGCCGCGAGCGGTGCGGGCGGACGCGCTGTGCGGATGACCAGCGCGCACACCAGCGCGAGCAGCGCCAACAGGCGAAGCAGCGCGGACACTCGACTCGGTGCAGCCATTAGGCCTTGGACGTCGAGGGCGGAGAGAGGCGGCAGGCGGGATCGGCGAAGATAGCTCATATAGGCTCGGGGTGCGCCAGGCCAGCATTAGTCGGCTTACGGTGTCCATACGGGCCTCGAGCTACCACGGATTCTCGCAGCGCCGCTTAAATTTCGGGGAAATGACGCCCGACCCGCCGGATACCGCACCACTCCTTCGCCCAGCGCCCATCGCGAAGGGCGATGCGATTGGGATCGTCGCGCCGTCGTATGCGCCGAGGCCGGGGTGGCTGCTGCGCGGAGTGAAGGCGCTCGAGCATGCGGGGTACAGCGTGGTGCTCGATCCGGAGATCGCCACCGGCCGGCGCTTCAAGCGACTGGAGGATGAGCGCAGGGCCGAGAACTTCATGGGCGTGTGGCTCGATCCAAAAGTAAAGGCCGTGATCGGCGGCACTGGTGGCTATGGCGCGGTGCGGATGCTCCCGTATCTCGAGCCCGAGGTTTTTCGGCGCAATCCGAAGATTTTCGTCGGCTACTCGGACATCACGGCGCTCCATCTGTGGATGATGCGGCGATCGGGGCTCCGCACCTTTCACGGGCCGACGGTCGACGATCTGATTCCGAGCACGCGCGACCCGACGATGGCGTCGCTGCTCATGGCGCTGACGACCCCGCGCCCAACGACGAAGATCGGCAAGGGCATCGCGCGCGTGGTGCGCCCCGGGCGCGCGACGGGACGGCTGATCGGCGGCAATCTCTCGCTCGTCCAGCAGACTATCGGCACTCCGTACGAGGTCGACACGACGGATTCGATCCTCTTCCTCGAGGAGACGCGCGATCCCATGAGCGTGCTCGACGAGCGACTCGTGCATCTGCGCGCGGCGGGGCTGCTGCGCAGGGTGCGCGGTGTGATCATCGGGAAGCTCTCGATCGATCGGTCGGAGGAAGATGAATTCGAGAACTTTCTTCTGGATCTGCTGTCGGATCTCGACGTTCCGGTGCTGACGGACTTTCCGGCGGGGCACGAGATGCCGAATCTCACGATCCCTATCGGGACCGATGTCGAGCTCGTCGCCGAGGAGACAACGGGGTGGATCACGTATCGCGAGGATGCGTTGACGGGCGGCGAGATGGGAGCGCCGGGGTGAGGGGAATCGCGTGATCGAGGTGCTGGTGGCGGATATTACGACTCTCGACGTCGACGCGATCGTCAATGCGGCGAACGAGCAGCTGCGCGGTGGTGGCGGAGTCGACGGCGCGATTCACCGGGCGGCGGGGCGGGAATTGGTGCAGGCGAGTCGCGCGAAGGGGCCGATCGGGACGGGCGAGGCGGTGATCACTCCGGGCTTCGAGCTGCGCGCGAAGTACGTCATTCACGCGGTGGGTCCGGTGTGGCACGGCGGCACGCGCGGCGAGGCTGGGCTGCTCGAGGCGGCCTACGAGGCGAGCTTCACGTGCGCGCGCTCTGCCGGCGACGTGCGAACAATTGCGTTCCCCGCAATCTCGGCGGGCGTCTACGGCTATCCTTCGGACCGCGCGGCGGACATCGCCGTGCACGCGATGTGGAGGCACGAGGGCGAATACGAGCGCATCATCGCGTGCGCGTTCGACGAGAGGATGGCGAAGCTGTATCGGCGAGCCATAGGTCCGCGAAGCGAAAGGTAGGTACTATTTATGAGCGAACGTCCGTGTAGAAGCGACTGGAGAGTGCCGTGCGCCTAGCCGAATTCATCGAGACGAGCTCCGAGCCCATTCTGATTGAGTGGGTCGCCTTTGCGAAGTCCTGCGGTCCCGCGGCGAAGTTGATGGACGAGGCTGCGCTCCGGGACCACGCTTCCGAGATGCTGAGGGCGATCGTGATCGATCTCCGATCGCCGCAGAGCTCGTTGGAGCAGTCCGAGAAAGCGAAGGGAAATGCGGACAGCAGACCAGCCGATCCCGACACCGCTGCGGAGGTGCACGGCGCGGCTCGCGCATGGAGCGGATTTACGATTGGCGAAATGGTTTCCGAGTATCGCGCGTTGCGATCCAGCGTCGTGCGTCTCTGGGTCAAGAGCTGTGGCACTCTGACGGGCGCGGACCTCGATGACGTCGTGCGCTTCAATGAAGCCATCGACCAGTCGATCGCCGAGTCGATCACTCGCTACTCGACCGATCTCGATCACTCCAAGGAGATGTTCCTCGCCGTTCTCGGCCACGACCTGCGCACGCCGCTCGGCGCTGTGCTCATGTCGTCACAGTTCATGCTCGACACCGGAGAGCTGATCGAGCCGAATCTCACCCTCACGAAGCGCATTGCGCACAGCGCGAGGCGCATGAACGAGATGGCGGACGACCTGTTGGACTTCACGCGCAGCCAGCTCGGGTCCGGAGTACCGATTGTCCGGGCGCGGATCGATATCACGAGAACTCTCCGTCATGCGGTCGACGAGGTCGAGGCGGCTTTCCCGGGTCGCACATTCGAGATGCGCGCGACGGGAGACTCGGAGGGCGTGTGGGACGGTGCAAGGATGAGCCAGGTGTTCGTGAATTTGTTGAGCAATGCCGCGCAGCACGGTGCAGCCGGGAGCCCGATCGGCGTTCAGCTGCTCGGTGAGGACGAGGAGATCGTCGTGATCGTACACAACTTCGGAGCCGTGATCCCGCCGTCTGCGCTCTTCGGGATCTTCAGTCCCTTCAAGCGGCTCACGCCGGGCGCGCCGGTGTCACACGACGCAAGCAATCTCGGGCTCGGCTTGTTCATCGCGGATCGCATAGTCAAGGCGCACTCGGGAATCATCGATGTGACGTCATCGTTCGAGGAGGGGACATCATTCATCGTTCGCCTCCCGCGCGATTCGAAGGCACCGCCCGCGCCGCTGCGAGCGACGTCGCGAACGGACCGCCGGGCTCGCCAGCGAGCGGAAGACTGAGCTTGTCGGACGACAGCTGCGCGGCAACCGCTTTGGAACGTCGCTAGATCGCGACTCGCGCTTCCTCCGTGGTCAGAATATGCCGTTCCACCAGCGCTCTGAACTCCGGCGGTAGCGCAAGTTTTTTCAGCTCGACGTCGACGCACACGAGCACGAGATGCGCCGCCGCTATCAGCGTCGTCCGATCCTCGCCGAAGAGATCGACGTTCATGGTGACCGACGTGCGGCCGATGTTGCTGAAGTACGCGACGATCACGACCTGGTCGTCCAGCTTCGCCGGCGAGAAGTACTCGATGTGCATCACCTTCCTCGGCAGCCACAGCTTGTACTGCGCGTGCAGCTTGCTGAGCGGCGTGCCAAGCGAGCGGTACAGGTCCGTCTCGGCGATGTCGAGAAAGCGGGTATATGCGCTGTAGCGGGCGATGCCGGCGAGGTCGATATCCTCCCAGCGGATGTAATCGGTCGTTACGAAGGGGGCCTTTTCGGTCATGGGATGAATCTACCCACGGCTGTTGCAGCCTGCGAGAATTCACGGTGGCGACGGCGGAACTTTCGCCAGCGCCGCAGCCTTGAGCCGTACTACCCTCGCGGAGCCGCCCCTCATGTCCGACCGCAATGGCGCGATCAAGCCGATCGCGATCTATCACGAGCATCCGGACTGGTTCCGCCCGCTCTTCGCCGAGCTCGATCGGCGCTCGGTGCCCTACGAGCGCCTCGACGCCGCGGCGCACACGTACGATCCTTACGAGACGACAGTCCCCTGGTCGCTGGTGTTCAATCGGACATCGCCATCCGCATATCTCCGCGGACACGGGCAGGCGACCTTCTATACCCTCGACTGGCTACGCCACCTCGATCGGATCGGCGTTCCGGTCGTGAACGGCGCGCAGCCGTACACCGTGGAGATCTCGAAGGCGATGCAGCTCGACATTCTCCGCGAGCTCGGACTGCCGTTCCCGCGCGCTCGCGTGATCAACCATGCGAGCATGGCACCGCGCGCCGCGCGCGGGCTCCGCTTCCCCGTGCTCGTGAAGGCGAACATCGGCGGCAGCGGCGCAGGGATTACGCGCTTCGACGATGAGGAATCGCTCGCGAAGGCCGCAGCCGACGGCACGATCGACCTCGGCATCGACAACGTCGCGCTCGTGCAGGAGCAGGCGCCGTTCACCGATGCGCACATCACGCGCGTCGAAGTCCTCGGCGGCAAGTTCCTCTACGCGATCGACGTTTATCCCGATCTCGGCTCATTCAATCTTTGCCCCGCCGATGTCTGCCAGACCACCGATGGCCGCGAGCTCGTGCGCGGCGCGTGCGCGACCGACCTTGCGAAGAACGGAATGCGTGTCGAAGCCGCTCGACCATCGAAGGAGATCATCGCGCAGGTCGAGAAGATCTCGGCGCGCATCGGGCTCGACGTCGGCGGCATCGAGTATCTCGTCGACGCGCGCGACGGCAAGCACTACTTCTATGATGTGAACGCGCTCTCGAACTTCGTCGCCGATGCGCCGAATGTAGTCGGCTTCGATCCCTTCGCGCGCCTCGCAGACTATCTCGAGGAGCGCGCAGGCTTCCGCGGTGCACTCGTCGGCGCCGCGTGATGCGATACGGTTACTGGATGCCGGTGTTCGGCGGCTGGCTGCGCAACGTCGCTGATGAGAAGATGGAAGCGAGCTGGGAGTACACGAAGAAGCTCGCGATCCGAAGCGAGGAGCTCGGCTACGACCTCACGCTGGTGGCCGAGCTCTTTCTCAACGATATCAAGGGGATCGACGCGCCATCGCTCGATGCGTGGTCGACGGCCGCTGCACTCGCTGCGGTCACCACGAAGCTCGAGCTGATGGTCGCGGTGCGTCCGACCTTTCATCTGCCCGCGATCTTCGCGAAGCAGGCCGCGAACATCGATCAGATCTCGGGCGGTCGTCTCTCGCTCAATCTCGTGTCGTCGTGGTGGAAGGATGAGGCGCGCCGCTTCGGCGTGCGCTTCGACGAGCACGATGATCGCTACGCGCGCACCGAGGAATGGCTCGGCATCGTCGATGGCGCATGGCGCGACCATCAGCTCTCGCACGAGGGCAAGTACTATACGGTCGATGAGACGATTGTCGAGCCCAAGCCCGTCGCGCGCGGCGCGCGCACGCGGCCGACCGTCTGGGCGGGCGGCGAGTCCGAGGCCGCGAAGACTCTGATAGCGCGCGACTGCGACGCCTACGTGATGCATGGCGATCCGCCTGAGCGAATAGCGCCGAAAGTCGCGGACCTGAAGCAACGCCGCGAGGGCTTCGCCAAGCCGCCGATGCAGTATGGAATGGCCGCGTACGCGATCGTCCGCGACAGCGACGCAGAGGTTAAGAAGGAACTGGCGCGCATAACCAACGTGTCGGAAGGGACGCCCGGCTACGGCAACTACCGCGATTGGATCGCCAATACCAAATTGGAGCAGCAGGTGTCGCTCGAGGACTACTCGGTCTCGAACCGCGGGCTGCGTGCGGGGCTCGTCGGCACACCGGAGCAGGTCGCGGATCGCGTGCGCGAATTCGAGGCTGTGGGCGTGGACCTGTTGCTGCTGCAATGCAGCCCGCAGGCCGAAGAGATGGAGCGTTTCGCCGAGCAGGTGATGCCGCTGGTGTCGTAGTCGCGACCCGCGCAGCCGACGGGAGTTGAAGCAGGAGGTTCACGATGGCGCTCGAGATGCGTGGTGAGTGCGAGAAGTGTCATGCAGCGACGGCGGCGAATGGGCGCGCGTTCGTTTGCTCGTACGAGTGCACCTTCTGCGAGCCGTGCGCGACATCAATGAGCAGCGTCTGCCCCAACTGCGACGGCGAGCTGGTGCCTCGCCCGAGAAGACGATGATGCGCCGTCGCATCATTGTTTTTGTGATTGCGCTGGTTGCTGCATGCGGCGGCGACTCGAGTGACATCATGCCGCCACCGAGTGGGCAGCCCTCGCAATCGCAGGTTGTGTCGCTGTCCACTGCGTTGACGGCACTGCTCGAGTATTCCTATGAGAGTCCGCCGGTTCTCTTCTCGCTGCGTCCACCAACCGGTGCGCGACATGCGACGGACGACTGGCTTCCGTATTCCGGGGGAATCGTGTGCCCGGAGGGCGGCCGCACGGGCGTCACTGGAACCGTCGTGGAATCTCCATCGGGCCAATTCATCGAGGTTCGGGACACGCTCGTCGACTGCGGGATGCGCGATGGCGACGGCGCGGTCTGGCGCTTCACCTCCGATTCAGCGGTGACGTCGACCATCGACATCGAGGCGATTGATTCCATCGACTTCGAGACGACGCAGTCCGATATCGGAAGAATTCAATACACCAATGGAAGCTTGAAAGGATCGTGCGCAATCAATATCTCCATTGCCGACCATCTGACTCTTGCCACCGCAAATACGCGCACCCAGACGCTCAGAATTCGCACGAACGGCACGATCTGTGGACGCACTGTCAGCAGCGACACACTCATCGTAAATCGCTGGCCGGATTGACGAACACACGCACGACCTGCTTCCTCTAACCCCACCGACCATGTCGCAGAGAAAGTTCGTTTCGTTCGTGGCTCTCGTTTCGATCGCGCTCAGCGCCGCCTGCAGCGACTCCAGCACGGGGCCGGGCGGTGATCTCACTGCGGATCAAGTCCAGTCGATGTCGTCCGCGTTGTCGTTCGTGCTTGGAACGTCACTGGGGCATTCGAACACGCGCGTCGCTTCGTCCCAACTTTTCAGCGCGCGCCGAGTCATGGCGGAGGCGCTCCTGGTTTCCGGCTCGGCCACCTGCCCGAAGGGCGGGCGCATCGCTACGATCGGATCGGTCATGACGGACACCGTGGGCAATGGAGTCATCACACTTACTGACACGCTCGCCGAGTGCGCGGCCACGGACAATCATTCGAATGTGTGGACGTTCACTTCGAAGCCTACGATGGCGGTCACCATTGTGGACTCCACGAACATCCATGGAGACACCATCGACAGCTCGCACTCGGCACTGACACAGACCAATGTCGGAACGGTACAGTATTCGACGGGGTCCCGCTCGGGCACCTGTCCCGTGAACGTCTCGATCGATTTCGCAGTGGATAAAGGCGTTCCGACTGCCGACTCTGCCACTTTTTCGCTCCACACGCGAGGGACGGTTTGCGGGCGGAGCGTAAGTCGGGACACGTCGTCCACCCTTCCCTACACGCCACCACTTTCTAGCCGTTCGAGGCAGTAAAACGAGCAAATCACGGCCGATCCGGTCGTTATATTTAAACTGTCCCGTAGCCTCCGGTGTCTCGTGCGCAATCCACTGTCCCGCCGCACTTTCCTCAAGTCCTCGGCACTCGCCGTCGCGGCGCTTGCCGCATCGAGCACGGGCGCCGCTGCCGCCCCGCTCTTCGCCGGTCCGGGCAATGAGCCGGACGACGACGTCAAGAAAGTGCTCCGGGAAAAGTTCGGCACGCGCGTGATCCGAGAGGGGCACGTCACCCTCGACGTCCCCGATGTCGCGCCCGACAGCCGCGAGGTGCCGCTGCTGATCGAGAGCGACCTGCCGATGACGGCCGACAACTTCGTGAAGGGCTTTCACATCGTCGTCGACCACAACCCCGACATCTACCTCGCCGGCTTCAACTTCACCGCCGCGATCGGCGCCGCGACACTCGACACGCGCATCAAGATGAGGCGCAGCTCGCACGTGCGCGTGATCGCGGAGACGAGCAAGGGCGAGCTCTGGACCACGTCGCGCTTCGTCTACACCTCACTCAACGGGTGCGTCTGATGAGCGACGTCGGCCAGGGAAAGATCATTCTCCCAACGAAGATCACGCGCGACTCGGTGATCAATATTCGCGCACTGCTCTCGCACCCGATGCTCACGGGGATGAGCCGCGATCAGGCCGGGATCCCGATCCCCGCTTACTTCGTGAACGACGTGGTGATCACGTACGGCGGCGAGCAGGTCGCGCATTTCGAGTGGAGCTCCGGGATCAGCCGTGATCCGTTCGTGGGCTTCTCGCTCCGCGCGGACAAGGAAGCGCCCGTGACGATCACCTGGAAGGACAACAAGGGCGGCGTGTACACACAGAGCGCCGACATCAAGTTCGGCGTGGCCTAACGAGTCCAGACAACGATGGCGCCGCACCCTCCCGGGAACTGAATCGGCTCCGTCGCGCTCGAGTACTGCTCGATCCCCATGATCTGGCGCGGAAGTACCATTGCGGTGAATTCGGACATGGTGCCCATGAAGGGCATGTTGTCGAGGTAGACGGTCGGCTCGCAGCTACGCAGGCTCTGCATCCCTCGAATCGAAGCGCTGCAACCGATTCCCGCGTCTGTCGCGACGTTCACCCCCGGCATGCGGCGCAACAGATCACAGACGCTCTGCGGATTCGTCGCATCGATTTCCGCTCTCGTCACGAAGTGACCAAAGCCCCGCTTGCTGCGGTCCAGGAAGCCGGTCAAATCGCGCATGCGCGAGCTCCGTTTGCCGTACACGGTCACCTCCTGAAGCGTCTCGACCCGCTTGTCCATGACGATGGTGATGGTCTGCGTCTCGTCGCGTGACGGCGTGATGGCGATGCGCGTGGGCGCGTAGCCGAGCGCCCGCGACTCGATCATGCGGGTGCCGAGCGGGAGTGCGGCGAGGGAGAAGCTTCCGCGTGTGTCGGTGCTTGCAGTCGTCGTCGACCCGTCGACGACGACTTGCGCTCCCTCGAGCGGGCGACCGTCCTTCGTCGTCACCGTCCCCGCGAGCTTCCCTCCCGACGACGAGTCCGGGGCCAGCTCGAGTGAGACGCGCGTGAGCTCGCGTGGTGGCACAGTGAGATCGACGTAGCCGCTGTTGCGCGCTCCACTTTCCGCGCGCAGCTGGAACTCGCCGGCGTCGAGGCCGCAGAGCGCGAACCATCCCTCGTCATTCGCCTTTGCGTGCAGCTGTCGTGTCTCGCGGTGCACGCCGCGTGCGTCGACCGCGAGCACCGGCCAACTCACCGAGATCAGCGCCGACGGTACGGGCGCGCCGGTCATCGCATCCGTTGCGTGACCCACCACCGTACCGATCGAGTCCGCACCCTTTGCCGATGCTGCCTTGGCCGGACCGCAGATCGCGCTCGTGAGCTTCGCCGCGCTGGGAATCGATAACGATAGATGCGCGTTGTCATCATCTGCGATCGTGAGCGAGCCGTACGCGGCGAGAACGCCGAGCGTGTCGAGTAGCGGGTGGAGGAAGCCGCTGATGTACTTGCCGGCGCGTATCCCCGAGATGCTGAAGCGGCCGAGTGAGTCGGTAGTGGCCGAGTAGGCGTCGCGCGAGGGAGGCGGCTGCACGAGCTGCACGATCGCACCGGCCAGCGGCTGCATACGGAGGCTGTCGTACACCACGCCGTCGACACGACCGGTCTGCGCGCGCGATTGCGGCGCCCAGCCGGTGAGGGAGGCGAGCGCGAGCAAGAGTGCGGCGATGGCGCGGGCAAGCGTCATGGTTACTGTCATTCTGAGGAGTAATACCGGGTGGGACGGGCGCCGCCAGCATCCAAATCGAGGCGGGATTACCGAATCATTGCTTCAGCGGGTCCAGACGACGAGACTGCCGCATCCGCCCGGAAATTGCGGCGGCTCGGTCGCCTGCGAGTACACCTCGATCCCGGCGATGTCGCGCGGGGAGATCGATTGCGTGAATTCGCGCATCGTGCCCGTGAACTTGTGCCCGTTGAGGTAAACCATGAGGCCGCAGAGATCCAGGCTCACGACGCCGCGAATGGACGCGTCGCATCCGAGCTTGCTGTCGGTGGTCACGCCCAGCCCCGGCACTTCGCGCAGCAAGTCGCAGATGTTCGCCGACGTCGTTTGCGCGATCTTCTCGGGGGTGATGAAATGACCAAACCCCAGCCTGCTCCGCTCCGCGAAGCCTGAGAGGTCGTGCATGTGCCGATTCTCTTTTCCGAACACCGTTACCTCTTTCAGTGTCTCCACGTGCTTTTCCATCACGACCGTCACTTCGGTCGGCTCGTCGACCGATGGGGCGATCGGCGTACGGGTAGGGTCGTAACCGAATGAGCGGGCTTCAAGCATGCGCGACCCGCTCGGCAGCCCGCTCAGGGAGAACACGCCGCGCGCATCCGTAACCGCGCTAGTCGACGAGCCATCGACGGTCACCTTCGCCCCCTCGAGCCCGCGCCCGTCCTGGGCGGCGACCTTTCCAGTTACCCTGGCCGCCATCCCCGATTCGGCGCCGAGCTGGAGCGAGCTGCGCGTGATCTCGTGCGGCTGGAGCGCGATGTCGAGGTAGCCTGTCTTGCGGGCGCCGTTCTCCGCACGCAGCTGGTAGTCTCCGCCGTCCAGGCCGCAGAGTGCGAACCAGCCGTCGTCTTTCGTGACTGCGTGGAGCTGCCGGGTTACGCGACGCACGCCTCGCCCATCGAACGCGAGCACCTGCCAGACGAGCACGATTGTGGTCGAGGCCACGGGCGCTCGGCTTCGCGCATCGTAGACGTGCCCCACGAGTGTCGCCGTCGAGTCGCCGCGCTTCGCAGCGTGTGTCGCTTTCACCGGCGCGCAGATCGCGCTCGTGAGCCCCGCGGCCGACGGAATGGCGAGCGTCAGGTGCGCATCGGCGCCCTCTGTGATGGTCAGCGATCCGTACGGGGCGGAAACGCCGAGTGTGTCGAGGAGGGGATCGATGATGCCCGCCACGTATTGCCCGGCGCGCACATCGGTCATGCTGAATTGGCCCAGCGAGTCCGTGGTGGCGGAGTAGGCGCCGCGATCCGGCGGCGCCTTTGCGACCTGCACGATCGCTCCGGCGAGCGGCTGCTTGCGAAGGCTGTCGTACACGACGCCGTCGACGCGACCGGTCTGTGCGCGCGAAAGCGCGGGCACGGTCGCGAGCGCGCCGAGGATCGTGAGTGCAGATAGCACAGCGCAAAAAAATGTCGTTGGCATTACGATCAGTAAGAGTGTTTCGATCGCGCGACTCGAGCATCGAAAGCGAAGCGAGCTAAGCACACCATTGCGTACGTACCGCACTTTCGCCATAGCCAGCCCTTCCTGCCGGGCGCGCCGTTCGGTCATCATTCCATGATGAGATCCCGGATCGCCCTCCCCATTACATTGCTCGCCCTCGCCGCCTGCGTCGCCGGCGCCGCGCCGGCCCAGCGCGTTCCGCCCGCCTCCCTCACTCTCGACTCCACCTCTGCCGCCGCGCTACGCCGCCGCCAGCCGCGCGAGCGCCCCGACACGATTCGCGCCTTCCCCACCCGCAAGCTCGGCCGCAACGTCTACGCAGTGCTCGGCGATACGGGCCGAGGATCGGAGGGGCGCTCGAACGCAGGCTTCGTCATTACGAAAACAGGCGTCGTCGTCATCGATGCGCTCGCGAGTCCGGCTCAGGGGAAGGCGTTGCTGCGCACGATCCGCACGCTCACGCCGCTCCCGATTCGATGGCTGATCCTCACGCACCATCATCCCGACCACACCTTCGGCGCCATCGTCTTCAAGCGAGCCGGCGCAAAAATCATCGCGCACCCCGATCGCCGCACGCTCGCAGCGGAAGACGGCGACGACGCGATGGTCAGCGCGTGGACCGGCGTTTTGGGCCTCCGCGAGATGCAGGGCTTCGCTTTCGCCGACACACCCGGCATTGCGGTCGCACACGATACGACGCTGATACTCGGCGGCACGCGAGTGGTGATCGATGTGCCGGGCACTGCACACACGCCGGGCGACCTCGTGATCTGGCTGCCTGATACGCGAGTATTGTTCGCGGGCGATCTGCTCATAGAGGATGGTATTGCGATGGTGGTGGACGGAAGCTCGGGCGGGCTGCTGTCGGCGCTCGATCGCGTCGAGGCGCTGAAGCCCGCGACGATACTGCCGGGACACGGACGTATTCCCGCAAACCCGATCGAGCTCATTCGCGAAACGCGCTGCGAGACGCTGTCGCTGCGCGCGAAGATGCGCGACGATGTCGCACGAAACATTTCGATGAGCAAGGCGCTGGCGCAGCTTCCGCCCGCGGACCGCGACCGGCCGGTGTCACGAAACTCACGCGTGCGGCGAAATGCGGTGCGAATTTTCGCCGAGATGGAGCAGGAGCTGCTGCACTCGAGCGCCGAAAGTTCGGAGCAGAAAGATTCTGTCGCGATGGTGTCCTGCCCGCGTTGAGTGCGCGAAATGGCACGCTTGCAGAGCGAGAAAAGTCGGGATAGAATTGTCTCCCTTTTCGTATTCAGGGAATGATTCACGCACCCTTCGTTTCCCCGCACGCGCCACCGTTCGTCTTCGTCGGCGAGCGTCTATGGCTGGACTTCATCAACACCGACGATGTGCGGCGCGGGGCGCGTGTGGACGTGCTGCGCGACTTCGAGCAGCTGATCCGCTGGCTCGAGGCAACTTCGGTTCTGGACAGTGAGCGCGCTGCCGGAATTCGGAGACGCGCGCAGCAGCAGCCGGCTGGCGCGACAGCGTCGCTCGCTGATGCGCGGCGGATTCGCGCCTCGTTGCGCGCGCTGGCCGAGCGTGGGGCGCAGACCGTCGAGGTGCGCGTGAATGCGCTCGGCGAGATCAATCGTGTGCTCGGCCGAAGTGCGGGGACGCGGAGAGTCGAGGCGCGCGCGGACGGGAGCTTCGTGCGAAGCTTCGTTCCGGTGGGGGATGCGTTCGCCGGGTTGATGATTCCGGTGGTCGAATCGGCGGCGGATGCGCTCGTCACCAACGAGCTCGTGCGCGTGCGCCGCTGCGCGGATGCGCGATGCCTGCACGTCTTCTTCGACAGCACGAAGAATGGACGGCGACGCTGGTGCGACATGTCCACCTGCGGCAACCGCGCGAAGGCCGCGCGGCACCGCAGACGGGTGAGTGAGAGCGCGGTGGCTGCGCGCGCCTCGTGAGTTAGAGGCCGATCAGAATTCCGAAGTTGACGGGCACCTGCGTGATCGACTTCTTATTGATGACGCCCGTGTCGTTCGTGTAGACGTTCTGCACGCGTCCCTCGCCGAAGAAGCTCACGCGCCCGATCGTGACTGCGACCCCGGCACCGCCATCGATTCCGAAGTGGACCTTCGACGTGGTCTCACCGGTCGTACTGTCGGCGACGTTGCGCACGTCGAAGGCGCCGATGCCGGCGGTCAGATAGGGACGCACGGGTCCGGGGAGAAGATTGATCTGGAAGCCGCCTGTTCCGGCGAGAATGTTCGCGTGCGAATCGGGAAGTCCGAGCACCTGCTTGTAGTCGAATTTCTGGAAGGAGAGGTTGAAGCGGAGCGCGGGGAGCGGCCCGAGGTGTACGAGCAGAAAGCCCTGGCCGGTGTAGCCGCTCTTGAAATCATTCTTGGTATCGCCGACGGGGACGATCGCGCCGCCGCCGAAGCCGATGCTGAGGATCGACTGCTTGCGCTGCGCGTTCGCGCTGGAGCTGGAGAGCGCGAGGGCGAGCGGCGAGAGCAGCGCGACGGCTGCGCACGAGCGGAGAGTGAGTGCCCAGTCGAGGCGACGGTTGGTCATGGGATATCCGGGTGGAGTGAAGGAGTCGGCCGGCGGAACCGGCGTGATGCGTTCACACAGAAACGACGACGGGGGCGAGTCTGTCTCACACGGCCGCCAAGGCAAAAAGAGCGAGCGCGGAATTCGCGCTCGCTCTTTCGACGTTCGGTATCGGAGCTCGGCGATCAGCTCGCGATAGCCGGCCGCGCCTTGATGTACCCCATCTCTACGGCGTAGCCCGCGAGCTTCTTCTGCAACACCCGGCGGCCGCGGAAGAGACGCGACTTCACCGTGCCCTCGGGGATGCCGAGGATGTTGGCGATCTCGGCGTAGCGCAGCCCTTGCACGTCGCTGAGGACGACGGCGAGCCGGTAGTCCTCCGGCAGTGCGTCGATCGCGCGCGTGATCTCGTCGTCCATGAACGAGTCGTAGAACTTGCCCTCGGGATCCGCCTCGCCGACGATCTCGTATGCGCCGCGGCCATCCTCATCCTCGGGGATGCGCACTTCGCGCGCGTCGATGCGCCGCTTCCGGCTCACGAACGCGTGATAGAGAATCGTGAACAGCCAGGCACGAACGTTCGTTCCGAGCTGATACTGTTCCCACCGGTCGAAGGCGCGGAGCATCGTCTCGGAGACGAGGTCTTCTGCTTCATCGCGCTCGTGCGTGAGCTTGAGCGCAAAGCTGTAGAGCGCATCGAGATGCGTGAGCGCTTCGCCTTCGAATTGCGCGCGACGCTTCACCCGGTCGTCGGATGAACCAACGCGTGCCTGCTCAGCTACGACTGGCGCCGCCAGAGTCGTCGGCATTCCTTCCCCCACGGGCTGCATGTTCATTGAGTTGTCCCCACCACTGCCGGCTCGCGCTCCCGAGCGTACGAAAGCACGGACCGCTTTAGCTCCGTCGCGATACCCGCCGCATTGGCCGCATCGCCCTTCACGCGTGACATGAACCACGCGCCTTCCAGCGTCGCGACCACGAACCTCGCGAGACGCGCGGTGTCCGCGTCATCACTCAGTCTCGGTCGCGCTTCCCACAACACCGCTTCTATTTGATCCGCCCAACGTTGGAACAGCGCATCGACCAGCTGGCGGAATCCCTCGTGCTGCGACGCCATTTCGGTGGCGAGCGCCCCGCAGGGAGTTCCGGTGGTGCACCCGTGGGGCGACTGCGCCGAGATGACGGCATCGATGAAGCGCGTGAGGCGCTCGATCGGCTCTACGGTGGGCTCACGAAGCGCCATTAATCCGCGTTCCGCAAAATCGTCGAACTGGAGCTTGAGCACGGCGTATCCCAGCTCTTCCTTCGATTTGAAGTAGTGGTAGAAATGGCCTTTGCCACACAGCCCGGACTCGCGAATCACCTCATCGATCGAAGTGTCACCGAAGCCCTGTCGCCGCATGACAGCTGTTGCAGCCTCCACGATCTGAGTGCGCCTGTCTTTCATACGCTGCATATTAAGACTGGTCAGTCCACAAGTCAAGTAAACGTTTGACTACATCGTAACTCGCTGTCTTATATCGATTTGAGTATGGCGAATAACTACCTGACCGTTCGGGTAGGTATTACATAGCGCTAACTCTTGACCCGTCAGTCCCAACGGCATACGCATCGTCACGCGAGTAGTTTCGGACTACATTCGTTCGCAATATGGAAACCATCCGCGTCACTCGCTCCTACGTGCAGCTCCTCTCACCCGGTGCGCTGCGCAAAGCGCCGCTCGCTCATGGCTATCAAATCGTGCGCGCCGATCCCTGCCCCATCTCCTTCGCGCGATACCTCTACACGGAAGTCGGACGCGACTATCGGTGGATGGAGCGCACGACATGGGCGGACGAACAGTTCGCCGCCGTTCTCGCGCGCCCCACGATCTCCGTCTGGGTGCTCTACGGACACGGAGTACCGGGCGGCTTCTTCGAGCTGAGTGAGCACGACGACGACTCCGTCGAGATCACCTATTTCGGTTTGATGCGGGATTTCATCGGCAGAGGGCTCGGGAAACAGCTCCTCTCTTTCGCGGCCGACACCGCCTGGGCGATGAAGCCGTCGCGCGTGTGGCTGCACACATGCACGCTCGACTCACCCGTTGCGCTGCCGAACTACCTCGCGCGCGGCTTCGTGAAATATCGGGAAGAGGAGTACGAGGTTCCGGCGTAGCGCATCGCCGCCTCGCCTCGTTGCATCACCGCGGTCGGCGCCGCCCCGGCCCGCCGCCACCGCGGCGCTTCCCACCGCCCCGCTTCCCTGCTCCACCACCACCGCCTCCGCCCCTCGCCGAGCCGCCGAACTTTCGCTCGCCATGCCGCGGCGGCCGCTCATCACGCGCACGCTGCGGCTCCCGCTCGACCTCGTCCGGCATCCACGGTCGCTCGAGCAACTCCTGCAGTTCGTCCAGCGTCGCAGCGCGCAGGGACCCGCGCGCGCCTCGATGCACCGCGAAGCGCAGCGGACGATCGAGCACCGGGAGCTCACTCTCGTGCAGCGTGCGCGCCATCTTCTCCGGCAGCCGCAGTCGCGCGATACCCACTCGCCCGCCCGCACCTTCGCCGGCATCCTCCACATCGTACTCGATCGGCACCTCGTGATCGCGCACGGTCGTCGTCGACGGCAGCGCGAGCCACCGCTTCCGCACCGCGGCCGGCACAATCGTGTCCGGATCGATGCTCAGCTGCGCGGCGCGGAAGTCGTCGACGGAGTCGGCGCTCTCGAGCATCTTCGCATACACCGCCGTCAGCTCCGACAGCGACAGCCTCGGCGTCTCCCCCCCGCTTCGCCGATACACATCGCGAATCTCCTCGATCGCGGCGCGATTGCGCTTCACCGCCAGATGCCGCGCCTCGAAGCGGGCGAGCGACTCTGCGATCTTCGCTCGTGCCTCCACCGCGAGCTCCGGCGGAAAAGTCTCCACCGGCTCCTCTTCGCGACCGAGCTCGAAGCCGAAGTACGTGACCTGACTCCGCAGCACGAGTTGCGAGCGCTTGCGATGCGCATCGAAAACGAGCTCCGGCGGCTCGTGCGCCGCGTACTGTTTGATCAGGTCGTACGGAATCTGTGTTCCCTCGATCGCCGCGCGCGGAATACCCATGCGATCCGCGAAGTAGCGCAGCTCGCCGGCGATCGCGCCGTAGCTCGAGCACACGCTCGTCTTCGACACGCGCGCCTCTTCGCCGCTCGCGGTGCGCTCCTCGATCACGAGATCGAATGGCATGATGCGTGCGACGAGATCCGCGAACTGGCGCGCAATGCGCTCACCCGCGATCGGCAGCGTGTCCGGCAGCTCGAGCTCGAGACTGCGATAGATGCTCGCCATGCCGAGCGCTGCATCCTCGACGGTCTTGACCAGCGCGCCACGATCCTCGCCCCACTCCTCGATTCCCTCGGCGAACAGGTAGCGCGGCAGGCCGTACACGTCGCCCTTGTAGCCATACGCTGCGTGCGCATCGGCGAAGAGATTGTACGCCGTGAGATTGTCGCTGCCGGGAACGAGCAGCCCGCGCAGGTCGCGCTCCTCGCGCGTCATCCTGTGGAGCGACTCGATCGAGGCGATGATCGAGACGTATGGCACGAGCTCCTCGCTCGCGTGTACGAGCAGCTCGGCCCACGCGCGATCGACAGGGAGCGCCTCGACCGCCGCGCCGTACTGCGAGAGCCGCCCGTTCTCGATGATGCCGCGCGACTCGAGCGTGTGAACCGCGTTGCGATACGACGTGACATCGAGCGGCACCGGCAGCTCGAGCTCATCGGCGCGGACGCCAAGTCCGGCGCAGGTGAGCGCAACGCGCTCGGAGTCGCCTGCGAGCTGGAACTCAGGCTCGGTCGGACGCAGCGATTTGAAGCGGATGTCGCGATCGCTGAGGATGAATACGCGTCCGCCAGCGACGCGCCCGTGCACGCGCCCCGCCATCTGTAAAATCTCGTTCGCGCCCAGGTGCACTCGAGAGAGCACGTTCTTCCCGCCCTCGATGAGATTCGTGAAGCGCATGTCCTCGATCACGACGGTATCGAGCCCGTGCACGTTGAGCGCACTCTGCCCCGCCGCCGTCATGCTCAGCAGATACGGCTTCTTCACGTCGCCTTCGAGAAAGGGACGGATGACGCGAATGGGCTCGCCGCCGTGATAGAACGCCGCGTTGATGCGCGGATATCTGCGCTGCACGAAGCCCGCGACGTCTTCCACCGCGGCGCGCGTCGGCAGGAACACGC
>JACCWE010000113.1 GCA_013697785.1 Gemmatimonadaceae bacterium | reverse complement strand
TCGAAGGCGACGGTGCCCGTCGTCTGCACCTCCGGGCGGAACGACACCGAAGTCACCGGCGCGATCTTGAGATGCTCGAGCTGATCTGGAGACAGCGTCGTTGCCGCAATCCCCGGCGAAGCGCTCTTTGCCGCCGCCGTATCCGCCGCGGCCTTCGCCTCGCCCTTACCGCCGCATGCGCCGAGCACGTACAGCGCGAGTGGCATCGACAGCCGGCTCACAGCGCGCGAAATGGTACAGTCCTTATTCATGCGATTTCTCATCCGGCGTGGAGTCGAGCGGAGCGCCCGTCGCGCGCTGGAGATCGGCGACGGCATCGTTGAGTGCGCCCAGCGCAGTCGTGTACTGGTTCCTTGCATCGAGCAGCGTTCGCTGCGCATCGATCACCTCGAGCGCCGACGAGCCGCCGAGCCCGTAGCTCGACGAGGCGATGCGGTACTGCTCCTCCGCGCTCGGCACCAGCCGGTCCGCGAGGAACTGCACCTGCCTGAGCGCGGTGGAGGCCGTCGCGTACGAGTTGCGGAGATCTTGTCCGACCTGCGCGAGCACATCACGATACGACTCGTTCAGCTCGAGCTGGCGATGCTTCGCCTCCGCGACTTCTCCCTTCTGATGCTGCCAGAAGAAGATCGGGAGATCGATTCCGATCGATGTCGTGTACGTCGGATCCTCGCCGTAGATGTTGTTGCGCGAGAGTCCGACAGTGACATCAGGCAGAAAGTACTGCTGCGCCAGCCGCGCGTTCGCCCGCGCGCTCTGCTGCTGTCGCTGGAGCCCTCGCAGCTCGGGACGCGACAGCATCGCGAGCTTCTCGAGCCTGTCGAAGTCCGGGGGAACAGCGGGAACACCGAGCGTGTCGGCCGGCTCGATCGACGCGCCTAGCACGCGGCCGAGCAGGCGATTGAGTCCCGCGCGAGCGTTTGCGATTCCACGCTCGTTCGCGATCAGATCGTTCTCGGCCTGGGCGACATCGACCTGCCCCTTCACGATGTCGAGCTTCGCCACCGTGCCCGCGTTGTAGCGCGCTTCCGTCTTCCTCACGAAGTCCTCGGCGAGCGTTTTCGACACGAGCAGATCTTCGCGGTGCCGCAGCGCGACGAGAAGCGAGTCGTACGCCTGCGCCGTTTGCGATGCGATCAACTGCCGCTGCTGGATGTAGAGCTCATCGAAGGTGCCGAGGTCGCTCTTCGCCGCCTGTCCGCGCAAAATGATCTTGTTCGGGAACGGGATCGTGATGCCGACGCCGACATCCGTCTCGTTCCCGGTGTGCGGGTGCGCAAAACCCGTAGCGCCGAGCGCAGACGCGGAAATCGACGGCTCGGGGAGCGCGTAACCCTGGGTCACGCGCGCGCGCGCCTGCGCGATCTGCTCGCGCGCGATGGCGAGCGTCGGGTTGTGCGCGAGCGCCTCCGTGATCGCCTCGTTGCGATCGAGGCGAAGCGGCGCGCTGGTGCTGTCCTGCAGCTGCGCGCGGAGCCGCGTGGCGCCGCGCGATTGCGCGGCGAGCGGCGACAGCGCGACGAGGATCGGCAACAGCTGGTGTGCGAAGATCCGAATGTTCATCCCTCTCCAGGCTCGTACGACGGCGGTCGCACGCGATGCACGATGAAACCCGTGCATCCGGCGCCGCGGTGAGTGCAGGCGTCGGTTACGAATCAGCTCTGGATCGGGATCAGCTCGGGTTTCCGAGGTGCACGCGGATTAGCTGGCGCTGCGTCTCAGGCAAGGCGAGAGCGGGCCGCGCGATGGCAGCCGCCGATCAGAGCTCGCGCTGGGCGGGAGGTGCCCGAGGTGAGGCGACCGAGAAACGGTTAAGCGAGATCGCAGGGAGATCGATGCTCGCGACGTTTCCGACGGGATGCTCGGACGGCATCGCCATGCGCACGGAGAGCTCGGTGCGGCCGATGAGTTGGCGGGCGACGCAGACTGCGCAGTTCGCCTCGTCGTGTGAGTAGTGCGCGGTGGTCCCGTACGCCTCGACGTGCGACGGCGCACTTTTTCCCTCATTCGCGTCCGCGAACGGCACGACGGCGACGATGTCGAACTGCGCGAGTGCGAACATCGCGAGCGCGAGCCAGAACCATCGTGGTCGTTTGCGGACGGAGGGGCGGGCGGGCGTCATGAGCGGTGAACGTTACCTTGATAGTAGAGGGCTGTGAAGCACACGCCCTGTTGACCGTGCGAATATTGAGCTAACTGCTTCGAACCGCGAACATCCTTGTGACTATATAAGAAAGCGACGGGTCACACAGCATCATCTCATCGACCAAGGGACACGCAGAATGCGGCTGGGAATCATCGGCGCGGGGCACGTTGGCGGCACGCTTGGAAGGCTTTGGGAGTCGCAGGGGCACGATGTGCGCTTTGGCGTCCGCGATCCCGGCTCGGAGTCGGGCGGCGGGCTCAACCACAGCCGCACCGGCAACATACTCGACGTTGCCGCCTTCGCCGACGTCATCGTCCTCGCCATTCCCTACGGGGCCACGGCCGAGGTTCTGAAGGCCATCGGCCCGCTCTCCGGAAAAACGGTCACCGATTGCACCAACCCGCTCCTCCCCGATCTCTCCGGCCTCGCCATCGGTACGACGACCTCCGCCGGCGAGGAAGTCGCGAAACTGCTCCCCGACGCGAAAGTCGTGAAGTCGTTCAACACACTCGGCTATACGAACCTCGCCAATCCAACGTTCAACGGTGAGAAGGCCTCGATGTTTTATTGCGGCGATGACGCGGGCGCCAAGCTGATCGTCGCGGAGCTCGGCAACCAGCTCGGCTTCGACATGATCGACGCCGGACCGCTCGCGCAATCCCGCTGGCTGGAGGCGATGGCGCAGCTGTGGATCAGCATGGCCTACAAGTACGGCGGCAGCCAGCGCTCGGCGTTTCGGCTGCTTACATAGTGCGCGGGCGCGGGCGCATCAACACCTGATTTGAGAAGTCGCTGATCGAGGTGCAGATTGGTCACTATGGAATGCATGGTGACCATGCGCGCGTATGGCCCATGCGCTTTCGCAACACGCGCCTCCTCGAATTTCGTGAATATGCGCCACTCGATCACTATCGCGCTCATCGCGCTCGCTCTCCCCTGTGCAGCGCAGGGGAAGCAGCCCACACTCGAGGAGCTGCTCAGCGCCCCCTTCCCCGATGGTCTCGTCGCCGCACCTTCGGGCGGTGCCATCGCGTGGAGCTTCGACGAAGCCGGATCGCGCAACGTGTGGGTCGCACGCGCGCCCGACTACAAGGGAAAGCGCCTCACCTCGTACAGCGGCGACGATGGCCAGGAGATCACCGGCCTCGTCTTCACGCCGGACGGCGGCTCCATCGCGTTCGTGCGCGGAGGCAGCGCGAACGGGCACGGCGAGATCCCGAATCCCGCGCTCGACGTCGAAGGCGTGACCGAGGCGGTGTGGATCGCGTCGCTCGGGGGCGGTGCGCCGAGGAAGGTGGGTGAGGGACATTCGCCCGCGATTGCGGCTGCGGGAGATCGCATTGCGTTCGTGAAGGGTGGTCAGATCTGGAGCGCGTCCACGCGCGATACGGCAGCGGCGACGCAGCTCGCGCACACGCGTGGTGGCGCGAGCGATCTGCGCTGGTCGCCGAAGGGCGACAAGCTCGCCTTCACGAGCGATCGCGGCGATCACGCCTTCATCGCCGTCTATGACGTGGCGACGAAGACGCTTCGCTACATGCAGCCATCGGTCGATGTCGATGGCGGGGCGATCTGGTCACCGGATGGCGCACGTGTCGCGTTCATCCGGATACCGACCACGTCGCGCCGTCCATCGTTCGGCGCGATCCGTACGGAAGAGCCGTGGTCGATCGTCATTGCCGATGCGTCGAGCGGGGTCGGGCACGAGATCTGGAAGGCGAAGGCCGGCGTGGGAAGCGCGTTCAATCCGATCGTCTCCGATGCGCAGCTGATGTGGGGTCAGGGCGATCGCATCGTCTTCCCGTGGGAGCGCGAAGGGTGGACGCATCTCTACGCGGTGAGTGCAGCGGGCGGGGAGGCGACGCTTCTCACGCCGGGCGATTTCGAGGTGGAGCACGTGTCGTTCGCTCCAGATCGTTCCTCGGTGCTGTACGCGTCGAACCAGGGCGACATCGACCGCCGGCACATCTGGCGCGTCGGCGTCTCGGGCGGAAAGCCGGTAGCGATCACGAGCGGCGCCGGCATCGAGTGGGCGCCGGTGCCGACGAGCGACGGCAAGGGCGTCGCGATGCTGCGCTCCGACGCGAAAATGCCGGCGCGCCCCGCGATGGTCGTCGGATCGGGAACGCCACGCGATCTCGCGGCCGACGCGATCCCCGCGAGCTTTCCCTCGAGCGGCCTCGTTACTCCGCAGCAGGTGATCTTCCCGGCAGCCGACGGGATGCTGCTGCACGGACAACTCTTTCTTCCGCCGGGCGGCGCGAAGGGG
Source organism: Gemmatimonadaceae bacterium (assembly GCA_013697785.1). Lineage (GTDB taxonomy): Bacteria > Gemmatimonadota > Gemmatimonadetes > Gemmatimonadales > Gemmatimonadaceae > FEN-1250. The sequence goes on along the minus strand of JACCWE010000113.1, from coordinate 9,496 downwards.
GCGAAGCATCCGGCCGTCGTCTTCTTCCATGGCGGATCGCGTCGTCAGATGCTCCTGGGCTGGCACTACATGTACTACTACAGCAACGCCTACGCGATGAATCAGTATCTGGCGAGTCGCGGCTACGTGGTGCTCGCGGTCAACTACCGGAGCGGCATCGGCTACGGGCTGAACTTCCGCGAGGCGCTCGACTACGGTGCGACCGGCGGGAGCGAGTACAACGACGTGCAGGGCTCGGGACTATTTCTTCGGGCACGAGCCGATGTCGACTCGTCGCGCATCGGCGCATGGGGCGGATCGTACGGCGGATATCTCACCGCGCTCGCGCTCGCGCGCTCGTCGGACATGTTCTCGGCGGGCGTCGACATGCATGGCGTGCACGACTGGAATCTGGAGTCGGAGACGTTCGTTCCGGGGTGGCGCATCCTGAAAGATCAGGAAGCGCGGCGCACCGCATTCCTCTCATCACCGATGGCGTACGAGGAAACGTGGCGCTCGCCGGTGCTGCTGATTCAGGGCGACGACGATCGCAATGTGGCGTTCAGTCAGACGGTGCAGCTCGCGGAAGATCTGCGAAAACAAGGCGTAGATGTGGAGCAGCTCATCTTTCCTGATGAGGTGCACGATTTTCTTCTGCATCGAAACTGGCTCGCTGCATATACCGCCTCGTTCGATTTCTTTTCGCGAAAGCTCGTTCACAAGAACGCCGCGCATTAGAAATTCATTGAAAAAAAACACTGGACGTGCGACGTGAAAAGCATTACATCGTGTTCAACGCTGCTCTTCCGGGGAGCGCCGATGTGATGCAGCACGAACGACGCGATGGCACGCGCGCGATATATGCGCGACTGATGCTCACGACGATCGCGTTGGCGGTGGCGTGCGGGAGGGGAGATGCTCCCGCCGCCGCTGACCGCGGAGCGACTGCTCCTCCGCCAAATCCGATCGCTACTCTCGACACTACCCCGCCATCGGGCGCGCTCGGCGCATCCGTGCGCCGCGGTCGCGCACTGCTCACTGCAACGCGCGATTCGCTCCCCTCACACGTCGGGAGCGCGCTGCGCTGCTTCAGCTGTCATCTCGATGAGGGGCGCCGCGCGGGCGGGCTCTCCCTCGTGGGAGTGTACACGCGTTACCCGCAGTACAGGCTTCGCCGCGGCCGCGTGGACCTCATCGAGGATCGCGTCAACGACTGCTTCGTCCGCAGCCTCAACGGACACGCGATTTCCGTTGGCGGCGACGACATGCGCGACATCGTGACCTATCTCTGGTGGCTCGCGCGCGGGGTCGCGGTCGGCGACATCGTCGAGTGGACCGCAGTGCCGGAACTCGCGACGCTCCCGGCCGACACTCTGCGCGGCGCACGGATATTTTCGGAGAGCTGCGCGCGCTGCCATGGCGCGAATGGGGAGGGCGCTGGCGTCGTGCCACCCGTGTGGGGCGCGAAGTCGTACAACATCGGCGCGGGGTTGGCGCGGTATCGCATGGCCGCGCTCTTCGTGCTGCACAACATGCCCTTCGACAAGCCCAACACCCTCACGCCCCAGCAGGCGCTCGACGTCTCGCGCTACATCGACACCCGCCCCCGCCCGGATCTCGCCGGAAAAGAGTATGATTGGCCCACGGGCGACCGCCCAAACGACGTTCCGTTTCCTACGCATCCCGGCCCCACCGGCGGCGCAGACACCGCGCGCACACGCGCGCACAGCGGCGCGCGATGAGCGCGCAGGACAAAAGCCATGAGCGATGAACTTCTCTCTTCGTCCCCGCGCCGCAGCTTCCTCGGGCGCCTCGCCGCAGGAACGGCAGCCCTCGGACTGACGGCGTTTCTCCCGGTCACCGCGTGCGCGGCGGAGAAGACCGTCGCGACCGCGTCCGACTCGACATCCGGACCTCCGGAGTCGAGCGAGTGGCCGGGGCAGATCAAAACGAAGCACAAGATGGCGATCGATGCATTCGGGACGAACAAGGGCTTCCCGCTCGCGTTCGCGTACACGTTCGGTGTGCCGTATGCGTCCGTGACGCCGTCGCCCGCGACGGCCGTCGTCATTCTGCGCCACGAGGGATTCCCGATGGCGCTCACAGATCCGATCTGGGCGAAGTACAAGATCGGAGCGGCGATGGGCATCATGGATCCCGCAACGAAGAAGCCGGCCGAGCGGAACCCGTTCTACAACGCGAAGCCTGGAACGCTCCTCGTCGATGACATGGACATCGCGAAGCTCCTGGCGAAGGGCACGATCTTCGGCGCATGCAACGTCGCGCTGCACGTGTTCAGCGCGCAGTTCGCGGCGGCCGGCGGCGTGACGCCCGAGGTCGCGTTGAAGGAGTGGACGGCCGGGATCATTCCGGGAATTCCGATCATCCCGTCGGGGACGTGGGGCGTGAACCGCGCGCAGGAAGTGGGGTGCACGTACTGCGCGGGGGCGTGACGCTCGCGCGTTGAGCTATCGCGGCGCACTCACCGTGTGAGCGCGCCGCAGCTCATCGACGTGGATGACCGAGCTGTCCGGCTGCAGGAAGTCGATGTAGAGCGGGTACTTCCCGTGCATGCGCCAGCCGAGCACGAACGCCGTATCCCGCGAGAACGGACACTCGATGGTGCCGGGATAGTCGTGCGCCGTCGCCCAGATGCGCTCGTACTCGCCCCGAATGCTCATCTGGATGGCGACACCACGACACTCGCTGGGCGCTAGATGCGAGAAGATCACGAGCGCGACCGAGTCCTCGTAAAATGGGACAGCCCCCGTCGCGATGCTGTCTGCGCGCACCTGGGCGAAGCTCTTTGCGCGACCCGGGACCGCCGGGGTCTTGAGCTCCTCAGTGCACGACGCTGCTCCGACGATCAACGTCAGCGCGGTCGCCGATCGCCGAACGAGCCTGCGCATCACGCTAGTGCACCGACCACTTTGGATAGTAGTTCTCGCCGTCCGTATCGGGAGTCAGCTGCGTCGCACCGCTTCCGTCCGCCGAGCTCACGGACCAGATCTCCTCGTTTCCGCTGATGGAGCTCGCGTAGACGATCTTCGTCTCGTCGGGCAACCATCCCGGCGTGAAGTGAAACTCTCTGCTCGAGGTCAGCTGCCGTGCCGATAGCGGATCGCCAGCGTTGGCAATCCAGATCTGCGATGCGCGCTCGAAGAGAAAGCGCGTCCCCGTCGGCGACCACTCGGGCACGTATCCAACCAGAACCGGCGTCACCGTGCCGCCGCTCGGCGTCATCGTGTAGATCTCGCTTTGTCCGCTGCCCAGCGAGTCGCGTGTGCTCGCGAACATGATCTTGCTGCCGTCCGGCGACCATGCCGGTGAGTCGTCGTCGGCGGAATCGTTCGAGATGTTCGTCTGCCCGCTGCCATCGGCGTTCATCACGTAGATCTGCGCATTCCCGTCGCGCGTGCTGGTGAACGCGATGCGCGATCCGTCGGGGGACCAGGTGGGGCGCATGTCGTTTGCGCCATCCGTCGTAAGCTGCGCGAGCCCGGTGCCATCGGAGCTCACGATCCAGAGTGGGCTCGCCGATCCCGCCGTAATGTCACCATTCGTGAAGACGATCTTCCTGCCGTCCGGAGAGATGACGGGATCGCTTTTCGGGCCGGCGTTGGTCGCTATCAGTTGAACGCCGTCGCCATTGCCGTGCATGATGTGAATCGTCGGCGTTCCCGTTCTGTCCGACACGAACACGATTGTGTTCGTGAGCGCAGGTGGACCATTGCCGCCAGTCGGACCATCGCCGGAGCCGCCGCAGCCGGCCGCTGCGAATGCGAGCGCGATTCTCGGGACGAGGCGTGCGAGTGCGGCAGCGCGCATGTGGTGAAGCCTCCGATATCGGGGATGCCTGGCGGCGATCTGAGCGGGGATCAGTATTAGCTTCGGGCCACACGAACGCCAGACTCCGCGTTATACCCCTCGCGCTCTCCGGTCCACTTCCGCGACGCGTTCCGCCGCTTCTCGCCAGTCCACCGCCGGCGCGACATCGCGATCCGCGAGCTCGAGGGTCGCAAGTGCACGCTCTACGACCTTCTCACCCCGCGGCACCGTTTGCCCCCACCACAGCTCCGTCGCCCGACAGAGCCGCTCCTCCTTCGCGAGCGAGAGCTGCGTGCGAAACACTCCCGCCGCCGCCACGCGCGCATGCACACCCTCGTGCAGCAGCGAGGACGCAATCTCCGCAATGCCGAAGTCGCGATTCACGATGAAGGTCAGCTCGGTGAGCACGCGCCGCGTTTCACCGAAGAACGCGCCGCGACAGGCGAAGCGCTTCACATCGATCCCCGCGATATCCCGTCGCAGGCGCCGGAGCTTGGCCGGCGCGTACCGCTCGATCATCCCGAGCACCTCATCCATCCGCGCGAATACGTCGTCGTCCGCGATATCCGGCCGCGTGTTGTCGAGCACGACGTCGATGCCGCGCACCGTCCTCCTCACGCGCGACGGCGCCGTCGAAACGCCGAGTGCCGCGCGAAGTCGATCGAAGAGACCGTCGCTCACCGCAGCTCCGCCGGCACCGCCGCCCGTACTGCCGCAGGCAGGGTAATGATGAACGTCGAGCCCACGCCCACCTCGCTCTCCACGCGAAGGTCGCCGCCCATCCCTCGCGCGAACTCCTGGCTAATGGTGAGGCCGAGCCCCACGCCCTCGCTGTTCGTGGAAAACTTGCGATCCACCTGTACGAACGCCTCAAAAATGCTCTCGAGCTTCTCCGGCGCGATCCCCACGCCGGAGTCGCGCACCGCGATGGAAACGTGCGCATCCTCCCGCTCGCACGCGATCACGATCTCGCCGTCTTTCGCCGTGAACTTGATCGCGTTGCCGACGAGATTGATGATGATCTGGCGCAAGCGATCAGCGTCCGCGCGCACCACCAGCTCCTCCGCGCATCCGTCGGTATCGAAGCGCAGCCCCTTCGCTTCGAGCTGGCTCCCAACAATATCCTTCACCGATTCGATCATCTCGCGCATCGGCACGCGCGCGATCGCATACTCCATCTTCCCTGCACCGAGCTTCGCGAAGTTCAGCACGTCGTTGATGAGCCCGAGCAGATGTTTCTGGCTCCGGTCGATTCGGCGCAGGTCGACGCGCTGCTCCTCGGTTATCGGCCCGCGAAGCCCCATCTCGAGCAGCTGCGCGTAGCCGCCGATCGCGTTGAGCGGCGTGCGCAGCTCGTGACTCATGGCAGTGAGAAAGTCGCTCTTCGCGCGACTCGCCTCGAGCGCCTCGAGATGCAGCCGCTCGAGCTCGCGCGCCGCTCGCTTGTTCGCCTCGATGTCGGTGTTCGAGCCGTACCACTTCACGATCGCCCCGCTCTCGCTGCGCTGCGCGATCGCACGGCCCAGGTGCCAGCGATATTCGTTCTCGCCGAGATGCCAGAGTCGAAACTCGATCTCGTACGGCTCGCCGGTGGTCACACTGCGCGTCCATCGCTCGATGGTTCTCGCGACGTCATCCGCGTGAACCATCGACAGCCATCCTTCGCCCAATATCTGCTCTGCCGAACGCTGGAAGTATTCGGTGACGCCGCGATTGACATAGTCGAGCGAGCCGTTCGGGAGGGCAGTCCACACCTGCACCGGAATTACATCCGCCAGGAACCGGTAACTGTCGTCCCCCGCATCGTCCACGTCGCCTTTCGACATATCTGGGGGGCCGCGCTATCGCGCAGCCACTTCCGGGTGATACGACTCCGCCTGCTCGATGAAGGACTCGAACAGCCGCCGCATCGCGGGATCGCTCTCGACGAGCTCCTCGGGATGCCACTGCACGCCGATCAGAAAGCTGTCGTCGCGCCCCTCCACTCCCTCGATCAACCCGTCCGGCGCACGCGCGTTCACCACGAGCCCGGGCGCGAGCTGCTTGATCCCCTGGTGATGCATGCTGTTCACCGTCGCCGTTCCCGCGCCGATGATCGTCGCGAGCTGCGTCCCCTCCTCGATCGAGATCTCGTGCACGAGATCGCGGCGCTGCCTCACCTCGTTCGGCCAGTAATCGTGCTTGATCGCCGCCTCGCACCAATCGGCGAGATCCTGATAAAGCGTTCCACCGGCGGCGACGTTGAGCACCTGCACACCGCGGCACACCGCGAGTACGGGCTTTCTGTCCGCCATCGCCCACTGCACGAGCGCGACCTCCACCCTGTCACGGTCGGGATCCGTCACGCCGCACGCCGGAAGCCGCGACTCACTGTACTGATCGGGATCCATGTCGACGCCACCCGGCAGGAACACCGCATCGAGCTGCTCGTAGATTGCGCGCAGTGTCGCCATGTCGTGCGACAGCGGAACAACCCACGGCAACGCACCCACCGATGTGAGCACGTCGACGTATCGCTGGCTCATCACCCAGCAGCGCGGAAGCTCGCCGAGAATGGCCTCGAGTGTCTGGGTCGTGATGCCGACTATCGGACGCGGACTCATGCTGGAAGATACTCCAATCAGACTCGTGTGTGTCTCGATTGCTTAAAACAGCGACGGCGAGTCCAGCCCAACGCCCTCCGCGGTTTCTCTGATCAGCGAATCGACGACTGCCTTCAAATCGCCGGTCTTTTCGAATACAGCCAGCTGACGGTCCGCCGATGTACCTTCGTCGAGAATCCTGAAGGCGTACTCCACTTCCTTGCGGCTTCCCAGCTCGTCGAGCACGTCGTCGATGAACCACGCGATCAGCTCGCGCACGAGCTCCCGCGCAGGGTACTCCTCGTCGCGGCCGAGGTCGACGAGCTTGCCGTCGAGCCCCCAGCGCACCGCGCGCCACTTGTTCTCCTCGATCAACTCCGCGTTGTAGACGCGGAAGGTGATGTTGTCCCGCCGCAGCTTCCACAGCTTCGCGATAATCGCCTGGAAGATCGCCGCGACGCAGATCGCCTCGTCCACGCGTGTGCACACATCGCAGATGCGGAACTCGAGCGTTGGATAGAGATGGTGCGGGCGCACATCCCACCAGATTTTCGAACCGTCGGGAATGCACCTCGTCTGCACGAGCGTGTCGAGCAGATTCGTGAAGTCCGACCAGTCGCGGAAGACGCGCGGCACGCCGTTGCGTGGAAAATTTCGGAAGACGATGCTCCTGTACGACTTGAGGCCGGTGTTGCGTCCCATCCAGAACGGTGAGCTCGTCGCCAGGCAGAGCACGTGCGGCATGAAGTAGCGCGCCGCATTCATCGCGTCGATGCGGAACTCCGGATCTTCTATCCCGATGTGCACGTGCGTGCCGAAGATGAGCAGCGACTGCGCGAGCTCCGCCATGTCGGCCTTCACGCCGATGTAGCGCTCGAGCGGCGTGATCTCCTGCGTAACCCAGCTGGAGAACGGATGCGTTCCCGCCGCCGCCACGCGCAGCCCGCTCTTCTCGACGTGCGAGATCACCGAGTGCCGCAGCTTGATCAGCTCCTCGCGCGCCTGCGACGGCGTGTTGCACACGTTCGTCCCTACCTCGACGATCGACTGGTGCAGCTCGGGCTTCACCTGCTCGAGGATGATCCGGTCGCCATCCAGAATCTCTTGAATGTACGACTTGAGCTCGCGAGTCTCCGGATCGATGATCTGGTACTCTTCCTCGATGCCGATCGTGAGCGACGGTGCCTTCATCGACATGCACACACCATTGAAAGACGGATGATCATCTCGGCTCGATCACATACGTCGGTACGTTCGACCCGCCGCCCGCGGTGACGTTGAGCAGCGCCGCGGTGCCGAGCCGCGTCATGCATCCTTCGGTGTACGCGCCATCGACCACGAACGGCGCCGTATCGAGCATGCGATCGAAAATCTTCAGCTCGCCATGCACCACCGACGGATACGCCTCCGTCGGCAGCGTGATGCGGTCCTGCACGATATACGGCTCCTCGTTCGCCGCCGCGAGCCCCGCCTCCCACTCCGCGTCAGTAGACTCCCAGCCCAGCACGATCCCCTTGCCGCCGTACTCATCGTTGGGCTTGAGCACGAGCCGCTCGCGATTCTCGCGGATGAACCTCGGCAGATCGACCTCCTTCCCCTCGAACATCGTCTTGCGCTCCTCGACCACGCGCGTCCACGGGATGTGCGCCTCGATCGCCTCCTTCTCCGCCGCGCTGTACAGCCGCGCGTTCCGCTCATCGCTCAACACGGCGAGACTCGCCTTCTTGTGCATCAGCTTGCAGGAGAAGGGATTCACCATGCACACCGCGCGGTCGCGCACCGCACGAATCACCGGTCCATCGATGCCACACCGCTCCACGAGCTCGTGCAGCAGCACGCGCTTGTAAATGAGCGAGATCTCGAAATCGCCATCGCGCAGCACACCGTCGCGATACTCGACCTCGCGCGGGTCCACGATCCTGCACTCGAGCCCCTGACTCGCGAAGTAGCGCTCGAACAGCACGAACTCGCTGTACGTCGGCACCTCCTTCCAGTCGAGGATCGCGATCCGCGGCCGCTCACGCCCGCCCGACCACTCCTCATACGCACCGAGCAGCGATCGCAGCACGCCCGTGCGCGCCGGCAGCGGACGCAGATGATGCGTGCGCTGGAACTCGCGCATCACCGGCATCGCCTCGAACACTTCCGTGAGCGCGTCGTTGTACGCCGCGCCCGCCGGCGTCTCCGCGTTGTATTCCGTGAAGCGCAGCCCCTTCCCGCCATCGACGAAAAAGGCATCGAGCCGCGACGTCGGGCTCGCAGCCGCGAATCCGGGATCGACCGTCACCAGCTGCTCCTCCCAATCCGTCAGCCGCAGCTGCCTCCGCACGCTCTCATCCGCCAGCGCCGCGCGCTGCGCAGTAGAGAATGCACGCAGCACGATCGCCGCCCGATCGCGGCACAGCTCATACTCACTCGGCGTCATCCACCGCGGTCGGATCACCGTGCACACGGGTCGCGCGCCGAAGGTGAGCCCGCGACGTTCGATGTTTTCGTCGAGCCACCCCTGCGAGTCGGCAGCGAGCCCGCCCGCGAGCAGATCGTGATACTCCGCGATCGCACGATCCTGCCCGACCACCGATGTCACCCTTCGCGCCGCCCGAGCAGAAACTCACCGCGCCCGATGTTCACCTTGCGCGGCGTCTGCTTCGCGAGACGAATCGTGAGATCCGCCATGCGCTTCACCGTCCAGTCGAAGTAGTGCGGCGTGAGCGAATTGATGTCCATGTCCGGCGCCGGATTCATGAAGTCGATCGCGTATGGAACACCATCGCGCACCGCCCACTCGACGGTGTTCATGTCGTAGCCGAGCGCCTTCACGAGCGTGAGCGAATCCTTGATGACGCGCGCGCCGAGCTCCGGTGCGAGGTGCTCGTGCTCCACGTGATATTTGCGCTCGCGCGGATCGTACTTCATCGGGAGCACCTCGGACTGTCCGAGGCACAGGCAACGGATGTACTGATCCCACTCGATGAACTCCTGCAGCACCATCGTCAACTGCCCCGAGCCATCGTACGCCTCGAAGAGCTCACCGAGCGTGCGGCAGATGTAGACGTCGCGCCATCCGCCGCCGTGCGCATCCTTGAGCACGCACGGGAGTCCTATAT
>JACCWE010000074.1 GCA_013697785.1 Gemmatimonadaceae bacterium | reverse complement strand
CCGCGGCGCAGGCACCTGCGCAGGCACCTGCGCCGGCGCCAGCGGCGAGCACCGATGCGCCGCGTCAGACATCATCGAAGACGCCCACGGGGCGCCAGCTGCACGACTACCTGCAAAACGGTATCGCCGGCTTCGGCGCGCTCGAAGCGACTCCACTTTCCAATCCGGCCGTTCTCCGGGACGAGGAGATAGTGCCGATCGAGTCTCTGCTCTATCGCGGCAAGGCGGCGCTCGAGCGCGCGCGTGAGCTTCGCGCCGAGATGCTCGCCGACCGCGCGCCGCCGCGCGAAACCATCGAGGAGCTCTTCGACCTGCTCGATCTCGCATTAGTCGAGTAAGTGCGCAAGAACTGGCGTAGTCTCTTCGGCGCTGTCGTCGGCGTCGCCTTTCTCGTGTGGGCGCTCCACGGCATTCCGTTCGACCAGGTGTGGCTGCACATCCGGAATGCGAATCCCTGGTATCTCCTCGGCGCGAGCGTCGCGGGTACGCTGATCTTCCCGCTGCGCGCGCCTCGTTGGCGCATCATCCTCTCGCCCGTGGCCGAGGGGCTGCCGCTCGGGATGCTGTGGCGCGCGATCGCGATCGGGATGATGGGAAACAATGTGCTCCCCGCCCGCGTGGGCGAGCCGTTGCGCGCGTTCGCGCTCTCGCGCGAGACCAAGCGTGTTCCGTTCTCCGCTGCGCTCGCATCACTCGCCGTCGACCGCATCTTCGACGCGACCTGCGTGCTCCTGCTCATGGCAGTCGCGACGCTCGATCCCACGCTGCCAAAGGGAGAGACGTTCGCGGGCTACTCGATCGCGAAGATCATCGGAGGCGGAGCCGCGCTCGCGCTCGTCGCCATCTCGGGACTCTACCTGATCGTCTTCTTCACCGAGCGCGCGATCCTCGTGTGGGAGTGGGTCGCGCGCAAGATCGCGCCATCGTACGAAGAGCGTGGGCGGCGCATCCTGCTCGCGTTCGCGTCGGGGCTCGCCGTGCTGCGCGACCCGGTGAAGTTCCTGTCGACGATGGCGTGGGCGATCATCATGTGGTTGATGAACGCGCTCGCCTTCTGGCTTGGCTTCAAGGCCGTGGGCATCGAGGTGTCCTACAGCGCGGCGCTCATGCTGCAGGGGCTGATTGCGATCGGTGTCGCAGTGCCGGCGCTTCCGGGATTCTTCGGCGTGTTCGAGAAGTTCGCGCAGCTCGGGCTCGGGATTTACGGAATAGACCGCACGCTGGCGACGAGCTGGGCGATCAGCTACCACATCCTGACCTTCCTGCCGATCACGATCATCGGCATCTATTACTTCATCACGCTGGGCCTCAGGCTCAGCGACATGAACGCGTCGAAGGAAGAAGACGAGATAGCATCGCACGCGCCGCTCGCGAAATGAGCGCGAAGGTCGCGCGGGTCGCGGCGCAGGCGAAGCTCAACCTCGGCCTTCGCATCCTCTCGCGCGAGCGCGGCGGCCATCACTCGATCGAGACGCTGTTCGCGCGGATCGCACTCGCCGACACCGTCACGATTCGTCCGAGAGACGAGGAGCGTTCGCTCGTCTGCCACGGAGTCGAGATCGGCCCGGAGGAGCAGAATCTCGCGTATCGCGCCGCGGTCGCATACGCGGACGCGACGGGGTGGCCGCGCGGCTTCGACATCGCCATCGAGAAACGAATTCCGGTGGGCGGCGGACTCGGCGGCGGAAGCGCGGATGCGGGCGCGGTGCTGCGCGCGCTCAATGCGCTGGCAGCGCGCGCGCTTCCCGAGGCGGAGCTGCTCCGCCTCGCGATGACCCTCGGCGCCGACGTTCCCTACCTCACGACCACCGAGCCGTTTGCGCTGGCGTGGGGGCGCGGTGAGCGACTGCTCGCGCTCCCGTCGCTCCCGGAGCGGACGGTGGTGCTGGTGCTCCCGGAATACACGGTGCCGACGGCGAACGCATACGGCTGGGTCGCCGCGACGCGGCATACCGACGTGCCGTCGCCGCGGCTCGTCTCGGTGCAGGAGCTGACGTCGTGGGAGACGCTCCACGCCCACGTCGTCAACGACTTCGAGCCGGTCGTAGCAGAGCGCCATCCTGATATCCCGACGGTCATCGGGCAATTGCGGGAATACGGCGCGACAGTGGCCGGGATGAGCGGCTCGGGATCCACGTTGTTCGGGATCTTTCCCCTCTTCGCGGACACGGCGGCGCTGACGAGGGCGCTTCCAGGATTGGTCGTGCCGACGCGGACGGTGACGCGGGTGGCGGGAGTTGAGCTGGTCGAGTAGGTGCGAGCTGCGAACTGCGAGCGGCGAACTTCGAGCTGCGGTCACGGATCGAGCCAATAACGACGGATCGAACCGTGTGCGGGTGATCGCTCGTCGCGCCGGGTCGTGGTTGTTTTAATGGGAATAGCGAAAGTAAGGGTTTGGCCTGCAGTTCCCCCTAAAAAAACACGCTCTCGACGCGGGCCGTCAGCCATTTGCCCCCACGGTTCGATCCGTCTTTATTGGTCTGATCCGTGCCCGCAGTAGGCAGTCGCTCACTCTCGAGATATCGACCCCTATTGAGCAACCCTCGCTGGGCCGGTAGCTTAGGGTGCTCTCGTGCCCCTTCGTCCAACGGCAGGACAGCGGCCTTTGGAGCCGCGAATGGTGGTTCGAATCCACCAGGGGCAATGGAATGCCTGGGCCATTCCGCATTGACCTAACCTTCTCAATCTCTTACGTTTAACGGCTGCAATGGATGAGCTGAACGTTCCACGGCGTGGCTTCAAGCTTCTCGCCGGCACGGCGAATCCTGCGCTCGCGAAAGAGATTTCGGCGTGCCTGGGAGTCGAGCTCGGGAAGGTCACCATGTCGCGTTTTTCGGACGGTGAGATTTTCGTGCGGATCGACGAAAACATTCGCGGACACGATGTCTTCATCGTACAACCGACGAACCCGCCTGCCGAGAACATTATGGAGCTGCTGCTGATTCTCGACGCGGTGCGTCGGGCGTCGGCGGCGCGTACGACATGTGTGATGCCGTACTACGGCTATTCGCGGCAGGACCGGAAGGATCAACCGCGAGTGGCAATCGGTGCGAAGCTGATGGCGAATCTGATCGTGACTGCCGGCGCTGACCGGGTGCTCGGGATCGATTTTCACCAGCACGCGCTGCAGGGATTTTTCGACATTCCGGTGGACCATCTGTACGCGGCGCCGGTGTTCGTTTCGCACTATCGCAAGAAGCAGCTGAAAGATCTCGTCGTCGTGGCACCGGACGTCGGATCAGCGAAGATGGCGCGTGGATTTGCGAAGCGGCTCAACGGGACATTCGCGATCATCGACAAGCGCCGCCCGCAGCCGAATGTCGCCGAGGTGTTGAACGTCGTTGGTGAGGTCGAAGGGCGCGACTGTCTCATCCCCGACGACATGATCGACACGGCGGGAACGGTGACCGAGGCTGCGCGCGCGTTGAAGGGGCTGGGCGCGAAGGACATCTACGTATGCGCGACGCACGCGCTGTTGTCGGGTCCGGCGGCGGAGCGGCTTCGGAATGCTCCGATCAAGGAAGTGACGGTGACGGACACCGTCGCGATTCCGGAGGCACACCGCTTTCCGCAGCTGACGATCCTGTCGGTCGGCGAGCTGCTGGCGAAGGCGATTCGGTATACGCACAGCGACGAGTCGGTGAGCTCGCTGTTCGAGTAGGAGCGGCAAAGAGTTGGGTCAACTGTCAATTACGCTTTCGAGAGAATCGATATGGCAACCGAAGTCCTCATCGCGCATCCCCGCGCGGAAACCGGAAAGGGCGCTGCGCGAAAGCTGCGCGCCGCGAAGCAGGTTCCTGGCGTCGTGTACGGTCACAAGCGCGAGCCGCAGTCGCTCGCACTCGATGCGCGTGACCTGCAGAAAATGCTCGATCGCGTGAGCGCGGACACCACGGTGTTCGAGCTCAGGATCGACGGCGGCACCGCGCGCACACTGATCCGCGACATTCAGCGTCACCCATTCAAGCGCGAGATCCTGCACATCGATTTCCAGGAGCTCGTTGCCGGTGAGCTCGTGACCGTCGACATCCCGCTCGTGCTCGTCGGCACGCCGGTGGGGGTGCGCCTCTCGGGCGGCATGCTCGATCAGGTGCTGCGCACGATCAGCGTCGAGGTGGATCCGGGCAACATCCCGAATCACATCGACGTCGACGTGTCGAATCTTGACCTGCACCAATCGATCCACATTCGCGACCTCACGCTGCCCGCCGGCGTCGAAGTGCTCGAGAACGAAGGCGAGACGATCTGCGTCGTGGCACCGCCGCGCGCCGAGGTCGAGGTTGTGGCACCGGTCGAGGGAGCGGATGCGACTGCGGAGCCGGAAGTGATTCGCGCGAAGAAGGAAGAGGAAGACGCGGAGGCTGCGAAGAAGTAAGCCGGTGATGAAGGGCGCGCCGCTTCGCGCGACGCGTCGTTCATCTCTGCTCTGCGAGCGCACCGATGAAGATCATTCTCGGGCTCGGAAATCCGGGCAAACAATACGAACGCACGCGGCACAACGTCGGCTGGTGGGTTCTCGATCACCTCGCCGACGTTTGGCATCTCGGCGGATGGAAAGCCGAGGGACAGGCGCACGTGGCGCACGGGCTCGTGGGCAACGTGAAGGTGCGCCTCGTCAAGCCGCAGACGTTCATGAACCTGAGCGGCGCCGTGCTCGCGTCGCATCTGAAGAGACCATTCTGGTCGCCGAAGACCGATCTGCTCGTGATCGTCGATGACGTGGCGATTCCCGTGGGCACGTACCGGCTGCGCCCGCAGGGGAGCGCGGGCGGGCACAATGGACTCAAGAGCGTGGAGCACCATGTCGGCCACCGCGACTATGCGCGGCTCCGCATCGGGATTGAACCGGTGGATCCGGAGCGACGCATAGGCGATCTCGCCGACTACGTGCTCAGCCCATTTGGAAAGACGGAGCGCGAGGAGATTCTCGCGCTGATGCCGAGATTCACGGATGCCGCAGAGCTCTGGCTGCGCGAAGGCATCGTGTCAGCCATGAACGAGCACAACGGGAAATAAATGCTGAAGCTGGGAATCGTCGGACTGCCGAACGTCGGAAAGTCGACGCTGTTCAATGCGCTGACGAGCGCGCAGGCCGAGGCCGCGAACTATCCGTTCTGCACGGTCGAGCCGAACGTCGGTATCGTCGAGGTGCCGGACGAGCGGCTGAAAGGGCTCGCGAAGGTCGTGAATCCGAAGCGTGTGGTGCCGGCGGTGGTGGAGTTCGTCGACATCGCGGGGCTCGTGAAGGGCGCGGCCAGCGGCGAAGGACTCGGCAACAAGTTTCTCGCGAACATCCGCGAGACGGATGCGATCATCCACGTGGTGCGCTGCTTCGAGGATCCCGACGTGCTGCACGTGATGGGCGCGATCGATCCGGTGCGCGACCGCGAGGTGATCGAGATCGAGCTCGCGCTCGCCGATCTCGCGACCGTCGAGAAGCGACTCGACAGGGTGCGACGCTCGGCCAAGTCGCACGACAAGGAGGCGCTCGCCGAGCTGCCGGCGATCGAGGCGGCCTACGAGACGCTGGCGGCGGGGCGCGGGTTGTGGGAGGCGAAGCTCACCGACGAGCAGCGCGCAGTGCTCGCGCCGTTGACGCTGCTCACTGCTAAGCCGGTGCTGTACGCGGCGAACGTCAGCGATGCGGAGTTGACCGGCGAGGAGGGCGCGCCGCTCAAGGCGCTGAGGGAAGCAGTGAAGAAGAGCGGCGAGCGCGCGCAGGTGGTGCCCTTCTCCGCGAAGATCGAGGCAGAGCTGGCTGAGCTGCCGAGCGAGGAGCGCGGGGATTTTCTCGAGTCGCTGGGGCTCACGAGCGCGGGGCTCGACAGACTGATTCTCGCGGGGTACGAGCTGCTCGGATTGCGCACGTATTTCACGGCGGGCGAGCAGGAGGTGCGGGCGTGGACGATTCATACGGGAGACACGGCGCCCAAGGCGGCGGGCGTTATTCACACGGACTTCGAGCGCGGCTTCATCCGAGCGGAGACGATGGGCTACGAGGAGTTCGTGTCTATGGGCGGGTGGAAAGGCGGGAAGGAGAAGGGCGCGGTGCGGAGCGAGGGAAAGGAGTACGTGGTGGCGGATGGGGACGTGATGCTCTTCCGCTTCAACGTCTGAGGACTGTAAGGCTCCACTCTTAATAAGATCTAACTTTGTGATTCGTCGTCACACCGTTGCCAATGGCGCCGCTCGCTACTAGCCTCCGTCATAGCGTACAACGCACGACATATGACGGCTTGTACCGTCGCCTGCCATCGAGTTACAACATCGTAATCGAAATCGAATTCGTCGCGACGAGAGCGGACTCGACTTGCGCTTCCTCACGCGGATGATTCAGCCGGCGATTCGAGCTCAACGGCGTACATTGTCGAACTCAGCGCGCAACGGCACGTCTGCGGCCGCTGGCGAGCGCGGAGTGTGAACGCCACCGCTGCCGTCGACACACTTACGAAGGAGGCGTCGAGCGCGCGTGCGCTGGCGAAGCTCCTGATCGCCCGCGCCGCGAAAGGCAGCAAGACCGATTCTGGCGCAAGCTCCGGCACGGTGTACCTGGCGTGCGAGACAACGTATCGCACGATCGCCCGATGCAGAGGTGTATCCGGCGCCAAGGCACTCCTTTCGCGCGCGCTCGCCGGTACGAACAAGACGCATCCGCTCCTCCGCAATATCAGGCTCGACGTGCCGGTTGAAACTCCCCGCGAGACTCTCACTCGCGCATCCGGAGCGAAGGGTAGCGCCCCATCGGCAGAAGGACTCGAAACACTCCTGGAAATGATGATCACGCTCCTCGCGCGATTCGTCGGAATGGATATGGTTGTGCAACTCGTCGCCGACAGTGCGACGGTTGGGACCATGGAACACCAGGATCCGCAATGACGACGAAAAAAGCGCGAGCGAAGCTGGTCGCCCCGCTATCGAACGATGGGATACCGAGCATCGCGTCGGGCGTCCCCGGCTTCGACGCCGTCGTTGGAGGAGGCCTCCCCGAATTCTCGTTCAATCTGATCGCTGGCAATCCGGGCTCCGGAAAGACCACGTTGGCGCAGCCGTTTCGCACGATGCTCGGCCGAAGCCGCGACGCACCGGCTAGCGGGCTCACCGACATGGAGAACTTCATTCAGCGACTCGCGTTGAATTTGATCTCGTGGGACGTCACTACCCTCATCATCGGCCGGTCGGCGGAGCAGGATCAACGAAATCCGATCTTCACGGTGGCCGACAGCGTCTTCTGGCTGTCGCAGGTTACTGATCGCAACTCCGTCGTACGAAAGATGCAGGCGCTCAAGGTTCGTGGCCGGTCGTCAATGCCGGGGCTGCACACCTTTCGCATCACGAGCGCGGGCTTGCAGATCTTCCCTCGCATCCCCGAACAGCAATCCGTGCGGCGGTCGCCCTCCACCCGGCGACTGTCGAGCGGGATACCCGGGCTCGACGAAGCGATGGGCGGTGGAGTGTTCGCAGGCGATGCCGTGCTGCTCGGCGGGCCCGCAGGAAGCGGAAAGACCACCTTTGCCACCCAGTTTGCCGCGGAAGGGCTGCGACTCGGAGAGGCCGTCGTCATCGTGGTGTTCGAGGAATATCCGGAGGAATACCTCGCGCGTGCGAAAGCGAGAAATCAGGATATCGCTGCAATGATCGAGGCGGGCAACTTCAGGCTCATCTACCTGCGCCCGCTGGACCTGTCCGTCGACGAAACGGGTGCCGAAATATTCGCAGCGGTGACCGAGATCGGCGCCACACGGGTGGTGATCGATTCGCTGTCGGGATTCCAGATCGCCCTCGCTCCCGCGTTCCGCATCGATTTCCAGGAGTCGCTCTACCGTCTCGTCGGCGCCCTCACATCCACTGGCGTCACGATATTCATGACGACGGAAATCACCAGCGGCTATCCCGACGCGTCGCTCACATCGGAACGTGTCTCCTTCATCACGGACGACATCATCGTCCAGCGTTTCGTCGAGATCGATGGCGAGCTTCGCACGGTGCTGGCAATTCCCAAAATGCGTGGGAGCAAACACAGTCACGACCTGCTCACCTACCAGATTACCGATCAGGGCGCCGTCGTAGGGGGGCCACTTCGCAGTTATCGTGGAATACTCACGGGCTCGCCGGAGTTTCAGCTTCAGCACGCGCGCGCTGCACGCGACGGCCTGACCGACAGGGAGTCGGTAGTGCTCGAGACGCTCGTCAGACTCGGAGCGACGTCGCGCGATTTACTTGCAGAGCACGTAGGGGTGAAGCCCGTCGAGCTCGACGCGACGCTCCAGCGCCTCGCCTTGCTCGGATATGCCGTGGCAACCAGTGCCGGTGGGGCTACCTACCGGGCAATCGCGCAAGTTGAAACGTAGCAGCGAAGGTCATATGAGCGATTCGTCTTTGCCTTCGGCGACCGCACCATACGCGACGAATTTCTCCGGCGCGGGATCGTTCGAGCGATTCATGGAGCATCTGCCGGCGGCCTTCGCGCTCACAAGTGGGAGTGAGCATGTCTTGGCATATGCGAACGAGGCGTTCAGAAAGCTGGTGACTCTCGACGGGCAGCTCGCGATCGGCAGCCCCATCGGATCGCTCTTCGGGCCGCGCGACCGGGTGGAGCTCACGGCGCTGCTCGATCGTGCCTTTCGCAGCAGAGTCGTGTCGCGCAACAGGGCGATCGCGCCGGAACTGCGAGATACTGACCTCCTGATGCGATGCACCGTATGGCCGGATGTGGGCGTCAACGGCGAGACGAATCATCTGCTCATCGAGCTCCGCGCCGCGACTCAGGACGAGTTGAAGGTTGGCCTGCAGCGACGAGTTGCGGAGCGATTGATGTTGAGCGCCCTTCGCGAGCAGGATGCCGCCGCGATCGAAGCCGCATCGCGACGAAGCGCGGAGTTTCTCGAGGCCGAAGGACGCCGATTGGCAGAATCGCTCGACGAAGCTCGGACTCTCGATGCGATCAGCAGATTGTCGCTCCCGAGATTCAGCAAATGGTGTTTCGTAGACCTGGCCAATGGCGATGGCACGATGCGGAGACTGCCGATCGTGCATCCCGATCCGGTCAAGCAGGCGGTGCTCTCGTCGCTCGGCGAACAGTGGATCCCCGAGTCCAGCGACGAGTTCGGGCTGCCTGCACTCAGCGGCGCCGACCCGGCCGCGACGTACGTCGAAGATGCGGTCACTGCGGCTGCTAGCGGCTCATTGGGTGTTGAGATTGCGGACGCTTTGCGATCGGTTGGCGCGGGCGCGATGCTCACCGTGCCGCTCTTCTCGCAGCGTCGGCTCGCCGGCGCAGTAACGTTCGTTGGAAATTATCACGGAGCACCCATCACTCCTGCCGACATCGCGCTCGCCGGAGAGCTGGCAAGCCGGAGCGCCATGGCTCTCGATCGTGCGCGGCTGCACGGAGATGCGATTGCCTGCCAGCGCCGCGCAGAATCGGCGAATGCGGCGAAGGGCGCCTTCCTCGGCATGATGAGCCACGAATTGCGCACCCCGCTGAATGCGATCGCGGGGTATGTCGACCTCATCGACATGGAGCTGCGCGGGCCGGTCACCGCGGCACAGCACGGCGACCTCGCGCGAATTCGAGCGAATCAGAAATATCTCAACAATCTGATCAACGAGCTTCTCAATCTCACGAAAATCGCCGGTGGCGGCGTGGCGTACGATACTTCCGATCTCGATACCTGCGACGTGTTGACGACGAGTGTGGCAATGCTGGAGCCACTCCTCGCCCAACATCAATTGACTTTCGATGGGGTGTTTTGCGACGCCTCCCTCGTTGCTCGCGGTGACAGGGAAAAGGTCATTCAGATTTTGATCAATCTTCTGTCCAATAGCATCAAGTTCACGCGCGCCGGAGGACATCTCCGGATAGATGCATCCGAGACCGCCGATAAGGTGGCGATCAGGGTATCCGATACGGGCATCGGGATGAATGTCGAAAGTCTGACCGATATCTTCGAGCCCTTCGTCCAGCTTGGTGATCGACTCACCGGCTCCGAAGGCGGCATCGGGCTTGGTCTTGCGATCAGTCGCGATCTCGCGCGTGCGATGGGAGGCGATCTCACGGCGGAGAGCATCGTCGGCGAGGGATCCTCGTTCAATCTGACGCTGCCGCGAGCACTATAACTGCTCGTCCAGTGATTTCGGCTGTGGAGAAAAGAGAGAGGGACGCCGGCATCTCCGCCGGCGCCCCTCTCTTTTTCTCAGAAGCTTCGATCGCCCGAGAGCTACTGAATTACCAACTGCCCCTTCATTCCGAGCGGCGCGTGCGGCATGCAGTAGAAGGGATACGTGCCGGGCTTGAGTCCCGTCGTCGACATCGTCCAGCTCTCGCCATCGGTCTCGAACAGCGGGCTCGTGAGCGGAGCGCTCGCCTTCGGCATGTCGCCCTGCAGCACCGTCGCCATTCCCGCCGGAATCTCCTCCGCCTTGAAGGTGACGTTGTGCGGCCCCCCCATCGCGTTCGTGAACGTAATCTCGTCGCCCGCCTTGGCGTTGATCGTCGACGGCTCGTAGCGATAGCCTTTCGCATCGCCCGTCATCTTGACGGTGATCGTCGCGTGCATCGCGGGAGCGGGGGCGGAGCTATGGCTCGGCGTCACGTGCGAGGCGGAGTTGAGAGCAATGGTGATCAGACCCGCCACCGAAAACGCTGTAGTCGTCGCGCGCAATAAGTGCATCATGGTTTGCTGAGGCTCCTTGTCATCAGAAGGCGATATCGAACAGGATATAGAAGTCCAACGTCGGCGATTGGTTCCCTGTACTGATCGCTCCCCGGCGTAGGGGCCGGTTTCGCGAAGCTAACCGTGCCCACGCATCGGGCGTTAAAAGATAACGATTCCCTGACTTCCCGCACCTAGCCGCCGAGCGCGGAGTCCGCCAACCTAACGATCGATGTCAAATATCGTAGCACCCTCCGCTCGCGCGTTCGCGACTTAGCGTCGAGTGATCGGCAAGTGGTACTGGCTCGGCCGCCTCGTGAATGTGTATTCACGCTTCGCCAACGTCAGTACGAACAGATCGAGGAGCGAATATGACGTATTCCCTTTTGTCGCGAGCAATTCCAATGCGCACTGCAGCACTCATCGGCGTGGTGGGCCTCGGATGGATGATCAGCTCTTGCGATCCGATTCGAGACATCCCACCGGCTGCACGGCGCCCAAATCGGAAGCCGTCGTAATTTCGGTGCGCGACTCTACTTCGGGACTTCCTGCGGCCGATGGCGCGATCGGTATGCTCTCGGGCGCCGGCGTCGATGACACGCTCGAGCACCTGGACTCGCTCAGAATTCGCGGCGGCGATCAGACGGGAACGTATAGCGTGACAATCGACAAGCCTGGGTATCGCACTTGGGCCAAGTCGAATGTGCACGTCACGGAACAAGGTCCGTGCGGCAATGTGATCCCGGTCGACCTCAGCGCGCTGCTGCAGCCGTCGGCTCCGTAGCTCCGCGGCAGGACCGGCGGCACTGCGTTGGTTCAGGTTGCCAACCGAGGCCATGCGCAGACAGGCACAGCCGTGCAGCGCTCTCGCGGTCCAATCCGTAAATAAGTCAGGCGCACCGTCCTGCCGTCTGTCTCCGATTTCGCGCGCCCTTACAACTGGCCCATCTTCCCGCTCATCTCAGGTACGCCGTGATCTTGCAGACCCGTCGACTCGTATTGTCGTCTCTCGCCGCCTCCGTACTCACCGCTGCCTTCGTACCGCCCAGCCACGCGCAGCAGCTCTCGAGCGGCATCGACACCACCACCTTCGATCACTCCGTTCGCCCCCAGGATGATTTCTATCGCTATGTGAACGGCGGCTGGCTCAAGACCGCGCAGATCCCCGCCGATGCGTCGAGCTGGGGCGCGTTCCAGGAGCTGCGCGAGAACAGCCGCAACGCCGAGCATCAGCTGTTCGAGGACGCGAGTAAGGCCAATGCGCTTTCGGGATCTCCGGAGAGAAAGGTCGGCGATCTCTACGCGAGCTTCATGGACAGCGCGCGCGTCGAAAAACTCGGCACCGCTCCGCTCCAGTCCGCGCTCGAACACGTCGCGTCACTGTCGAACAACAAACAGCTTCCCGCGGAGTTCGCATACTTCGCGCGTATGGGTGTGCGGCTGCCCGAGGGCGTGTTCGTCGGCGCGGATGGAAAGAAGTCGACGGTGAACATCGTGCAACTGTCGCAGAGCGGGCTCGGCATGCCCGACCGCGACTATTATCTCAAGCAGGACCCGAAGATGACGGCGACGCGCGCCGCCTACGTCGACTACATCACGACGATGTTGACGCTCGCGAAACAGCCGGATCCCGCGGACGCCGCTGCGCGCATCGTTGCGCTCGAGACGGCGATCGCAACGCCGCAGTGGGAGCGCGCGCGCAATCGCGACCGCGACGCCACCTACAACAAGATGACCGTGGCGGAGCTCGAAGCACTCACGCCATCGTTCGACTGGAAGGCGTATCTCAACGCGGCCGATCTCTCGAAAGCGACCGATGTGATCGTGCGCCAGCCCGACTACGTGAAGGCACTCGACCCGATCTTCGCCAATACACCAATCGGCACCTGGAAGGAGTATCTGGCGTTCAAGCTCATCGACGGCTACGCCGACGAGCTCCCCTCCGGCTTCGTGCAGGCACATTTCGCCTTCCGCGGGAAGACGCTCAGCGGCCAGCAGGAGCTGGCCGCTCGCTGGAAGCGTGCGGTCGATGGCACCGACTCGGACCTCGGCGAAGCAGCCGGGACGCTGTACATCGCGAAGTATTTCAAGCCGGAAGCGAAGGCGCGGATGGACGCGCTGGTCAAGAACATCGTCAACGCCTACAAGGTCGGCATCGATAGCCTCGACTGGATGAGTCCCGAGACCAAGGCGCAGGCGAAGGACAAGCTCGCGCACTTCAAGGTCAAGATCGGCGCGCCGGACAAGGCTCGCGATTACTCGACGCTCGTGATCCAGCGCGGTGACCTGTTCGGCAACGAGCAGCGTGCCAACGAATTTGAGTACGCGGACATGGCCTCGCGGCTCGGCAAGCCGGTCGACAACATGCGATGGGGGATGACGGCGCCGACGGTGAACGCGCAGTACAACTCGTCGGCGAACGATATCACCTTCCCCGCCGGCATCCTGCAGCCGCCGTTCTTCCAGGTGAACGCGGATGACGCGGTGAACTACGGCGCGATCGGCGCCGTGATCGGACACGAGATCGGCCACGGCTTCGACGATCAGGGGCGGAAGTCCGACGGCGAGGGGAATCTGCGCGACTGGTGGACCGCGGCGGATGCAACGGCCTATCAGGCGCGCACCACGAAGCTCGGCGCGGAGTACGATGCGATCAATCCCATCGACGACCTGCACATCAACGGCAAGCTGACTATGGGCGAAAACATCGGCGATCTGAGCGGGCTCGCGCAGGCATACCGCGCGTATCGCATCTCGCTCAACGGCAAAGAGGCGCCGGTGATCGACGGACTCACGGGCGACCAGCGCTTCTTCATCGGCTTCGCGCAGATCTGGCGCGGCAAGATCCGCGATGACGCGCTCCGCCAGCGGCTGCTCACGGATCCGCACTCGCCCGGCGACTACCGCGCGATGGTTCCGCTCGTCAACAACGATGTGTTCGAGACGACGTTCGAGGTGAAGCCGGGCGACAAGATGTACCTCGCGCCCGCCGATCGAGTGAAGATCTGGTAATCTCGATCGCGAGCCACGCCGGCATCACTTCGACAGCCGCCGGAGCTACAATCCGGCGGCTGTTGAGCGATATTGAGTAATCTCGGACGCGGAGAGTGGAGATGGCGGGAAATACGTATCGTATGCGAGCGGGACTGTCGGAGCACGAGATGCAGCGCGCGCGGGAAGGCGAGTGCTACAGAGGCGAGGCATCGGAGGACAAGCTCGGGCACAAGACCGACCTCCTTGATCTGCTCGAGGAAGATGGCACGCCGGTGGCGACATTCGTTCCGCGCAGCATGCTGGAGAAATGCGAGGAGTGATTTCCGGCGAGTGCTGACATGAGCAGTTCGCACCGGAGGAGTCTCCCGCTCAACTGGATCATCGTCGCCACGAGTCTCCGCTTCGTGGTAGTGCAGCTCGACGGCACAGTGGTAACTGCTCGCTGCAATCACGAAGTATCTGGTGAGCGCCTTCCCCAATACACAGTCATGCCTCACACCGAAGCACTCCGTAAGCAGCTCGCCGACTTCATCGACTTCGGCGAGGCGCACGCGACGGCCGAGTCCGCGATGGCGGAGCTCGACATCGACCTCCAGGGAAAGAGACCGACCGGTCTAAAACATTCTCCGTGGGAGATCCTCGAGCACATCCGCATCACGCAGCACGACATCCTCGAGTTCTGTCGCAATTCGTCCTACGAGGAGATGAAGTGGCCGGACGACTACTGGCCCAGGTCAGCTGCGCCGCCGTCCGACGATTCGTGGAGGAAGAGCGTCGCGCACTTCGAGACAGATCGGAACGCGCTTCGCGCGATTGCGAAGGACAAGAGCACGCATCTCTTCGCGACCATCCCTCACGGCACGGGGCAAACGTATCTCCGCGAGCTTCTCGTGGCGCAGGATCATCTCTCCTACCATGTCGGGCAGCTCGTGGCCGTTCGGCAACTGCTCGGCGCCTGGCACGTCGCGAAAAAGTGAATCGATGAGCGCCGGAGAGCGCCGAGCCTTTCTGACGGCAGAGTGGCGCTATCTGGTGATGCTCAACTATGATGTCGACCCCGCCATTCTGCATGCACTCGTGCCGCGACACACGGAGCTCGATCTGTGGAACGGCCGCGCCATTGCGAGCGTCGTCGGCTTTCGCTTTCTCCGCACAAAGCTCCTCGGCGTGCCGGTTCCACTGCATCGGAACTTCGAGGAGGTGAATCTCCGCTTCTACGTTCGTCACAGGACAGCGGACGGCGCGATTCGTCGCGGCGTCGTGTTCGTGCGAGAGCTCGTACCGCGCCTGGCGATCGCGCTCACCGCGCGCGCCGTGTACAACGAGCCGTATCTTGCGGTGCGGATGCGCAGCAGCGCACCCGCCAAACCGGTCGAAGCGCCGGGGCCCGTGTCCTACGAGTGGATGACCGGCAGGCGATGGCAGCATGTCTCGGCGGTCACGAATGGCGAGGCGTCGCTGGCGCCGATCGGGTCTGAGGAGACGTTCATCACCGAGCACTTCTGGGGCTACACGCGGCAGCGCGACGGTGGCACCGTGGAATACGAGGTGAAGCATCCGCGCTGGCGCGTGTGGGCCGCAACCGCCGCCTCGCTGGACGCGGACGTGCCCCGGCTATATGGATCTTCGTTCGCGCGCGCGCTCGCGGCGGAGCCCGCGTCGGCGTTCATCGCGGAGGGATCGGAAGTCTCCGTCTTTCGCCCGCGATTGCTCCCGGGCTAATCACGTCACCAGAGGACGCACGTGCATCTCGCCAGGCACGACTGGATCTCGCTCGCACTCTGGATACTCGGCAGCTTTGCGGCCGGCGCCGTCGGTGCAATTGCGTCGACGCGCGCTCCACAGTTTTATGCGGAGCTCGAGAAGCCCAGGTGGGCACCGCCTGCTCGCGCTTTTGGGCCGGTGTGGAGCGTGCTGTATCTGCTCATGGGGATCGCAGCGTGGTTCGTCTGGCGCGCGCAGGGGTGGAGTGGCGGCGCGCGACTGGCGCTTTCGCTCTTCGTGGTGCAGCTCGCGCTGAATGCGCTCTGGACGTGGCTATTCTTCGTTTTACACCGGGGCGCGCTCGCATTCGCGGAGCTGTTGCTGCTCTTGCTCGTCGTTGCCGTCACTGCCCTGCTCTTCACTCGCATCGAGCCGATTGCTGGGCTGCTGTTGGTGCCGTACCTCATCTGGCTCGGCGTGGCCATGGCGCTCAACCACGCCGTCTGGCGCGACAATCCCACCCTTCTCTAGCGCAATCGGCGCTCACGACGGAATTCACATGCAGATTCTCATTCACGCATTGTGCACGAAGGGCGGAAGCCTCCGCGAGGCCATTGCCAACGACTCGCGGCTCGGAAGGTACGAGCTGGAGATTCTGCGCGAGAAGCAGCCTGGGCGCGCGCCTGGCTGGATGAAGATTCGCAGCGCCGGCGAGACGCCAGGCGTATTGAACATCGAGTGGCATCCGCAGACATCCGTGCTCAGCGCTCGCGTCGTCACGCGCGGCTCCAAGGCGAGCCCGATCGTCGGCGACTTCGTGAACTACCTCCTCCGTCAGCACTCGAGGCGCGTGCGTACGATCATCACCGCAAAGGCACAATGAAGAAGCTCGCTCTGGTTCTCGTCTGCTGTCTCGCCTGCGCGCGCGCGAGCGCGAATCCCGATGCCGCCCGCTGGGATGCACAGGCTGCGAACGTGACGATCGTGCGCGACGACTGGGGGATTCCTCACGTGCGCGGCAAGAGCGACGCGGATGCCGTCTTTGGCATGGTCTACGCGCAGGCCGAGGATGACTTCAAGCGTGTCGAGACGAACTACATCAATGCGATGGGCCGTCTGTCGGAGGCCGAGGGGGAGAGCGCGATCTACCGCGATCTGCGGATGAAGCTATTCATCAATCCCGACACGCTGAAGGCGGAATACGCGGCGAGTCCCGAGTGGCTTCAGACGCTGATGGTCGCATGGGCCGATGGGTTGAACTTCTACATGTACAAGCACCCGTCCGTGAAGCCGCGCGTCATCACGCACTTCGAGCCGTGGATGGCGCTGTCGTTCACCGAGGGAAGCATCGGCGGAGACATCGAGAAGGTCTCGCTTTCGGGCCTCCAGACATTCTACGGCGACTCGGCTGCGAGCCGCGCGCTCGCCCTCGAACCGTTCCGCTTTGCGGAGCCGACCGGTTCGAACGGAATGGCGATCGCGCCGTCGAACAGCGCAGACCATCACGCGCTGCTGCTCATCAATCCGCACACGTCGTTCTACTTTCGCGCCGAGCTGCAGATGACCAGCGACGAAGGGTTGAACGCGTACGGTGCGTCGACGTGGGGGCAGTTCTTCGTCTATCAGGGCTTCAACTCGCGCGCGGGGTGGATGCACACGACGAGCGGCGCGGATGTCGTCGACGAATATGCGGAGACGATCGTGAAGAAGGGCGACTCACTTTTCTACAAATACGGCGCCGATCTGAAGCCGGTGACGGCGTATTCCGTGAGCGTGCCGTACAGGGGGAGCAACGGGTTCGAGACGAAGACGTTCACCGTCTATCGCACGATGCACGGGCCGATCGTTCGCGCCGCCGACGGCAAGTGGATCAGCGTGCGGCTCATGCAGCAGCACATTAAGGCGCTCACGCAATCGTACACGCGCACGAAGGCGACGAGCTACAAGGCATTTCGCGAAACAATGGAGCTGCACACGAACTCGTCGAACAACACGATCTTCGCGGACGCTGATGGCGACATCGCGTATTTTCACGCCAATCGGGTTCCGATTCGCGACACGCACTTCGACTGGCGGAAGCCGGTGGATGGAAGCAACCCGGCTACCGACTACAAGGGCGTGACGTCGATCGACAGCAGCCCGATGCTGCTGAATCCGAAGAGCGGCTGGCTCTACAACTCCAACAACTGGCCGTATTCCGCTGCCGGTCCGTATAGTCCGAGGAAGTCGGACTATCCGGCGTACATGGATCAGGGGATCGAGAGCCCGCGCGGAATCCACGCGATTCGTGTGCTGTCGAACAGGAAGGACTTCACGCTGCAATCGCTGATCGACGCTGCGTACGACAACTATCTCCCCGCCTTCGCCGATCTCATCCCCACGTTGATCGACGCGTACGACCGAACGCCGGCCTCGGATTCCGTGAAGGCGAAGGTCGCCGATCAGATCGCGATGCTCAGGCCGTGGGACTATCGCTTCTCGGTGTCGTCGGCGCCGACGACGCTCGCCTCCTATTGGGGCGACGAGCTCGGTCGACGCGTGCACGCAGACGCGGACGGCGAGGACATGTCGATTTACGAGTACATGGCGAAGAAAACGTCGGCGCACGAGAAGCTCGATGCGCTCGCCGTGGCCTCGGACTCGCTTCTGAAGAACTTCGGCACGTGGAAGATGCCATGGGGCGATGTGAATCGCTTCCAGCGGCTGACGGACGACATCGTCCACCCCTTCGATGATGCGAAGCCGAGCATTCCGGTGGGCTTCGCCAGCGCGCGATGGGGCTCGCTCGCGTCGTTCGGACCGTGGGAGAAGGAGAGGACGAAGAAGATGTACGGCACCGGCGGCAACTCGTTCGTCGCCGTCATCGACTTCGGCGACAGCGTGCATGCGCGCGCGATCACAGCGGGCGGTGAGAGCGGCGACACGGCCTCGAAGCACTTCGACGATCAGGCGCTGCGGTACAGCAAGGGCGATTTGCGCGAGGTCTACTTCTATCCGTCTCAGCTGGTGGGTCACACGGAGCGTACGTATCACCCGGGAGGCTGATCGAGCTCCACTTTCAGTAGTCGCGGCGTATCCGACGCCGCCAGCGCCTCCATTAACCTCGGCCTCTCCTACGATGTCTCTGTCAGAGCTCCTCGCTCCCGAATACGATCACGAAATCGCCGTTACGCGAGAGGTGCTCAAGCGCGTACCCGACGATCGCGGCGAGTGGAAGCCGCACCCAAAAGCGTTCGCCATGGGGCATCTCGCGCAGCTTGTCGCGCGTCTGCCCGGATGGGTGCCGATGATGTTCGATCGCGATGAGCTCGACATCATGCCGACGACTGGTCCTAAATTCCCCGGATATTCCTTCGAGACGACCGCAACGCTGCTCGCGGAGTTCGACCGCAATGCCGCAGCGGGGCGCGCCGCGCTTCTTGCCGCCACGGACGACGCACTCGCGCAGCCGTGGACGCTCAGGCGGAGCGGCGCCGTGCTGCAAACCGATACGCGCTATCAGATGCTGCGCTCCATGGTCCTCAACCACCAGATTCATCACC
Organism: Gemmatimonadaceae bacterium; assembly: GCA_013697785.1. Classification (GTDB taxonomy): domain Bacteria; phylum Gemmatimonadota; class Gemmatimonadetes; order Gemmatimonadales; family Gemmatimonadaceae; genus FEN-1250. The sequence goes on along the minus strand of JACCWE010000074.1, from coordinate 17,070 downwards.
GCGCGCAGCTCGGGCTCTATCTCCGACTCACCGATCAGAAAGTGCCCGAGATATACGGCCCCACCGGCGACAAATAGCCGGCCTGTGTCCTCGCATTAACTTTCGCGCTCGAACCGCCGACCACGACTGTGAGAGACGATCATGACGATGCGCGCCAGTGGCACCTTCGATGTAACAATTCTTCCGCTCTTCGCCGCCATCATCGGCGATGATGCGCCGCTTGCGAGAATGTCCATCGAAAAGCAGTTCCACGGCGACCTCGAGGGAACGAGCAAAGGCGAGATGCTCTCGTCCGGATCGCCGGCCACCGGCTCGGCGGGATACGTCGCGATCGAGAAGGTGACAGGTACCTTGCAGGGCCGCGAGGGGACGTTCGCGCTTCAGCACTCGGCAACGATGAATCGCGGCGTCCCTTCACTCTCCGTCACCGTCATTCCGGATTCCGGGACGGGCGGGCTCGCGGGGCTCAGCGGCTCAGTCGACATCATCGTCGAGAACAAGAAGCATTCGTACACGTTCGACTACTCGCTCGGAGAAGCACATGGATGAAGACGCGTTCAATCTTTCGATCCGCAAGTTTCTGAAGCACTTCGGCGTTACCGCGCAGCGCGAGATAGAGAGCTCGGTGCGCAAGGCGATCGAAGAGGGGAAGCTGCGAGGCGATGAGAATGTCCCTGTGCGCGCGACGCTCGTCGTCGACGGCATCCTGCGCGACTTCCACATCGATGGCACAGTGACGCTCGCCGCCGCGCCAGAGGCCTCCGCTTCGTAGGCTGGAATGGCGCCGCACGTGACCACGCTCGCCACCATCGGCTACCAGGGCGCCACCCCTGAGACGTTTCAGCGCGCGCTCCAACGCGCGGGGATCGAGCTGCTCGTCGACATTCGCGCCGTCGCGAGCTCGCGCCGCCCCGGATTCGCCAAGACGAGGCTCTCCGCCGGCGTCGAGTCGCTCGGGATCGACTATCTCCACCTTCGCGCGCTCGGGACGCCCGCAGATGGCCGCGCCGCTGCGCGCTCGGGGAAGCACGGCGAGATGCGCGCGATCTTCATCGCGCACATGGCGATGCCCGATGCGCAGGCCGCGTTGCAGGATCTCGCGAACATCATCCGCGCCGGCCGGCGTGTCTGCATTCTCTGCTTCGAAGCCGATCCCCTGCACTGCCATCGCAACATCGTCGCGGCGATGCTGGCGGAGCTGATGCCGCTCGAGATCGTGCATCTCGCTCCCGAATCGGACACGCTTTTCTAGTCACTCCTGGACCTCAAGCGTGCGTACACTTCCCTTCGACCTGAGCAGACCGGGAGAGCCATGATCCGGAAATTGAAGAGCGGTGAATACCGTCTGTACTCGCGCAAGAAGAATCCGAAAACCGGCAAACGGCGCAACCTTGGCACCTTCAAAACGCGCGCAGCGGCCGAGAAGCACGAGAAGGCCGTGCAATTCTTCAAACGGCAATGATGAAAGCGCCGGCGCCGAAGAATGCCGCGAAGCCGACCTTCTTCGCGCGCCCGGCCGACTTTCGAAAGTGGCTGGAAGCGAATCACGAGAGCGAGACCGAGCTGCTCGTCGGTCTGCACAAGCGGGACTCCGGACGCGTCAGCATGACCTGGCCCGAATCGGTGTCGGAGGCGCTCTGCTTCGGCTGGATCGACGGCGTGCGCAGACGGATCGACGATGACAGCTACTCGATCCGCTTCACGCCGCGAAAGTCGTCGAGCATCTGGAGCACCGTCAACTCGAAGAAGATGCAGGAGCTGATAGCCGAGGAGCGCGTGCACCCGGCCGGCCTCCGCGCCTTCGGTCGCCGGAGCGCCGAGAAGAGCGACGTCTATGCGTACGAGAATCGCAGCTCGGCCGTTCTCGACGCGGCGTTGGAGAAGGAGTTCAGGCGTAATCGCGCGGCCTGGAAGTTCTTCGAGACGTGTCCGCCCTGGTATAAACGCACGGCGATCTGGCGAGTCATCAGCGCAAAGCGCCCCGACACGCGCGCGAGGCGGCTCGCGGAGCTGATCGAGTGCTGCGCGGCGAAGAAGGGCATCCCGACGCTGCGCCTCGCACGCGGGGCCGAGTAGCGCAAATCGTGCGGCGGACGACCCTCGCCGCTGAAGTTCGACGGCCCTCGCGTTAGCCTTCCCAGCATGCAGACGACAGACGAAAACGCTCCTCCCGACATCAGCGACGACGCGCTCGTGGCGCGCATGCGCGAGGCCATCGGGATGCTCGAGCAGGTCGCGCAGGATCGCGGCGTGCTCGCGCGCATTCCCGACGAAGATCGGAAGCGACTCCTCGCTGCGGTCGGCGTTGTGTTCAGCCCCGACATCGTGGCGCGTCGCCGCCTGCGCAAGGAGTCCGTGAAGCAGCAGAAGGCATCGGTCGTGCGACACGAAGATCGCGTCTACGCCGACACGGGAATCCGGAAGCTCCGGAAGGAGACGGTGTTCACCACGCCGAACTTCTTTCCGCCTACGGGACCCGACGATCCTGCGCTCGATGTCGCCCCGACTGAAGAGCCGCAGGCTGGTGAGCTGAGCGAGTCGATTCACTGCTATGTGTGCAAGCAGCACTTTACGTCGATCCATCACTTCTACGATCAGCTTTGCCCGTCGTGCGCGAAGTTCAACTTCGCGAAGCGAACGGAGCTCGCGGATCTGCGTGGCCGAGTCGCGCTGCTCACGGGTGGGCGCGTGAAGATCGGCTATCAGGCCGGGCTCAAGCTCCTTCGCGCCGGCGCACGCCTCATCGTCACGACGCGCTTTCCGCGCGACTCTGCCGCGCGCTACGCGAAGGAGCCCGACTTCGGCGACTGGGGCGATCGGCTCGAGATATTCGGTCTCGATCTACGCCACACGCCGAGCGTCGAGGCGTTCTGTCACGAGCTGCTGACGACGCGCGACCGACTCGACTTCATCGTCAACAACGCGTGCCAGACCGTTCGTCGCCCGCCCGATTTCTACGAGCACATGATGGAGGGCGAGACCGCATCGCTCCGCGACATGCCCGAGCACGCACGCGAGCTCCTTGGCGCATACGAGGGGCTGCGCGGCTACCACATGTTGCCGGAGGCGGATGGCGCATCGCTCGCTCCCGTCTCGCTCGATCGCCGGATCTCGGAGATCGCGGGACTCACGCACGCGGCGCAACTGTCGCAGATCGCGCTTCTCCCCGAGGAGCGGCAGGCGCAGAAGGATCTCTTCCCCGAGGGGAGACTCGATCAGGATCTGCAGCAGGTCGACCTGCGCGGCAGAAACTCGTGGCGGCTGTTGATGGCCGAGGTGTCGAGCGTGGAGCTGCTCGAGGTGCAACTGGTGAATGCGATCGCACCGTTCGTGATCAATGCTCGTCTCAAGCCGCTCATGATGCGCACGCCGAATCGCGACAAGCACATCGTGAACGTGTCCGCTGTTGAGGGACAGTTCTACCGGCCGTTCAAAACGACACGCCATCCGCACACGAACATGGCGAAGGCAGCACTCAACATGATGACGCGCACGGCGGCGAAGGACTACTGGACCGACGGCATCCACATGAACTCTGTGGACACCGGCTGGGTGACCGATGAGGATCCGGTGGAGATCGCGGCGCGGAAGGTCGCGGACCATCGCTTTCATCCGCCGCTCGACATCGTGGACGGCGCGGCGCGCATCGTCGATCCGATCGTCTCTGGGATCAACACCGGCGAGCACATTTGGGGGAAGTTCCTGAAAGACTACGTTCCGACCGACTGGTAGCACCTCTCACACACGAGCCATGAACCCGAAACAGCGCTCGCTCATCGCGACGGTTGTACTGGTGGTGTCCGTGGGACTGCTGGTGTTGCAGGATATGATGATCGCGCGAGGCTACGCCGGGCTCGCGCTACAGGTGCTCGCTCTCGCGCTGATGGTGTGGGCTCGCCTGACGTTCGGCACGCGCAGCTTTCACGCAACCGCGAATCCCACCGCGGGCGGACTCGTGACGACGGGCCCGTACCGGTACTGGCGGCATCCGATCTATGCAGCCGTACTGCTCTTTGTCTGGGCCGGCGTTCTCACGCACGGCGTGTCGCCGATCAGCTCCACTGTGGCGCTCGCCGTGCTCGCCACGCTGATGACGGCCGTCCGAATTCAGGCGGAGGAGCAGATGTTGCTGGCATCAGTACCCGAATACGCGGCCTATGCGGCGCGGACCCGGCGACTCATACCGTTCGTGTTCTGACGGCCACTCACCATTGGAGGGAGACATGATCGCGCGCGCATGGCACGGACGTGTACCCGAGAGCAAGAGCGATGCATACTACGCGTACCTGTTGCGCACCGGACTCGCCGACTACGCAGCGACACCGGGCAATCGCGGCGTGTGGGTGTTTCGCCGCGCGTCGAACGGGGTAACGGATTTTCTGCTGACCACGATGTGGGAATCCTGGGATGCGATCAGGAAATTCGCGGGCGACGATTTCGAGCGTGCTCGCTACTACGCGGAGGATGACGACTATCTCCTCGAGCGCGAGGAGCTCGTGACGCACTACGAGGTGCTCTCCGCCTCGTAATCACGACCTCCACCTCATCGCTGAAGCGCGCCGGCTTCCGGCCGGGAGCGAATCAGCAGCACCCCGATCGTAATGGTCCACAGTCCCTGCGTGAGCACGATCGCGCCGAAGCCGTGCAAGTCGAGACGCACATGTCCGATCGCGACCCCGACTAGCGCGAGCACCGCGACGACGACGCCCAGGATGCCTGCGCGCCGCGCGAGCCGCGCGTGTCGAATGATCGACGCGGACCACAGGAGAATCGCAGCCGACGACGCCATCACGTACACTTTCGCGAACGCCTGATTTACACTCCCCGTGAACTGCCCGAACGCGATAGCGAGATCTCGCTCTGCGCCGGGGGTCGAAACCATCCGAGCGGCGATCGCCGGCATCAACAGTCCGCTCGCAACGGCCGCGATCATCACCGCAGACTGTGCCATCCCGTACGCCACCAGCGCGGCGACCGGCGCCTCCCCATCGGCCAGCAGCACGCGCGTCAGGCCTATCGCGCCGAAAAACGACACGGGGATGGCCGCGAGCGCGAGCGCATGGACCGCGAGCACGACGGGAGCCATGTGCTGCACGTCGGCCATCAGTTGACTCCCCGTAGGGTGCATCGCCATCGTCACGAATCCGGCGAGCGCGCCGGCGATCAGCGCCCCGCCGTAGATTGTATCACATCGCATCGCTGCTCTCCCGTATAGTGTCCGCAGCAGTGTACGTTCCCGGAGCGCGCTCTCTCACCCCAAGGCGACGATGCCGAACAGATCGCGAGCAGCTGTTCCGAAACGCGAGCGTGGTGCCGCGCCTCCCGCCCCGCGCGAGGACCGGCGCGTCCTCCGCACCAAGCGTGCGCTCGGCGTCGCACTCGTGGAACTCATGGTCGCGGAGGAATTCGACGCGATCACCGTGCAGCACGTCATCGAGCGCGCGAAGGTGGGTCGCACGACGTTCTATGCGCACTTCCGGAACACGGATGATCTGCTGCTCAGCGATGCGGAGCGCTTCTTCGCGATGCTCGAGCAGTACTTCGACAGACCCGGCGTCGCGGGGCGGCGAGTGGCGCCGGTGGCCGAGCTGTTGCAGCACATGCGCGACGTGCGCGAATTTCAGCGTGCGGTCGATCGCGCGGGGAGACGCGATCTCCTGTTCGACCTCGTTGCGGGTCACCTCGCGAAGATGATCGCGCGCCGCATCGCCGCGCTCGTGCCGGATACGAGCTCGCTGTCCGTTCCGATTCCCGTTGCCTCGCGCATGTACGCCGGCGCGCTCGTCGAGCTCGTGCGCTGGTCACTCGATCGGGAGGCAACACATTCACCCGCGTGGGTCGACGCGCGCTATCACGAGGTCGTATGGCTGGGACTGAACGGAGCAAACGCGTGAGCCGTGTCTTCGCGACGATGTGTCTGATGATCGCAGTCGAGCTGACTGCGTGCACCGCGCCTGAGAAAAAGACCGCCGACTCGACGGCCGCGATCCCGGCGACGCGCGCCGATACTCCGCACGAGCCACCAACACCCGCTGTGGTCGCCGCGCCTCCCGCAGTGCACACGTCCCCGCCTGTCACCGTGCACTCGGCCTGGGCCGTCACCGACTCTGGCGCGGGCGTGCTCAGGATCGGGATGACGCGCGACCAGCTCGCCCTCGACCTGCACGCGGCCGTTCCGAAGCACACGCGCGCGGACAGCGGCTGCGCCTATCTTGCGATCGCGGGAATTCCCGCGGGCTTTCGGACGATGTGGGTCGCCGCGACGCTCGCGCGAATCGACATTGGTGACAAGAAACTCGCCACCGATCGAGGAGCGAAGATCGGCGACAAGCAATCGAAGATCGAATCCCTCTATCGCGGTCGCCTCTCGGCCATGCCCGCCAAGTACGACCCGCGCGGAAAATATCTGGTCGTCCGACCCGTGCCCCCCGCCGATTCGTCGCGGCGTATAGTCTTCGAGACCGACATTAATACGAAGGTCACGCGCTACCGTGTCGGACGCGAACCCGAGGTCGAATGGGTGGAAGGCTGCAGCTAGCCGCCTCGCGGCTTCCAGCGAAAGCGAGCGAGCGAAACCCGTCCGCCGTCGTCGAAAGACACCCCCTCGCGCTCGAGCAGCTGCTGCTGGATGATCGTGCTCCCCGCTCCGGAGCTTCGCTTGCTGACTCGCCCCTGTGCGTTGATGATGCGATGCCACGGCACCGTGCTGCTCTTTCCGATCGCGGCCATCGCGTATCCGACCTGGCGCGCGTGCCCGGGAAGACCGGCAACTTCCGCGATCTGCCCATAAGTCGCGACCTTGCCGCGAGGAACTCGCTTCGCTGCGGCGCAGATACGCTCGCGAATGGAGTCGGGCTTCGGTGCGCTGCGCTTTTTCTTTCGCGGCGCGCGCCTCGCGCCGCCCACCGTCGTTCGTGTCTTCTTCATCCTCTTGCATCTGCTCGAGTTTAGATCGGACTCTTCGTCGTCACGCAAAATATGCGCAGCACGCGGGCTCGCGCGGCGCCGCGACATACCTGCGCCATTTCACTCGGAGTGAACCGCATGCCCGTCCAGCGTTTCATGGAAGCGACCAGCCTCGTGCTCGGCGCCACCGCGCTCGCACTGATCTTCGCACCGGAGGTGGTGCTCGCGCGCTTCGCGGCCGAGCCGTTCGGCGCAGCCTCGCTGCTTGCGAAACTATACGGCGCTGCGCTCTTCGGACTCGCGCTCACATCGTGGTTCGCGCGCACAATGCTCCTCGGCGGGATCTACGGCAAAGCCATCGTCACCGGCGGCTTCGGACACGCGCTGGTCGGCGTGTTTGCGCTGCTGCACGAGGTACGCGCGTCGGGCGGCACAGTGTATCTGTGGGGCGCGTGCGCGATCTATGCGGCGCTCGCAATCGGCTTCGGCTATTTGATGTTCGGCCCCGGCCCCGCCGCGCCCACGGCCGCGTAGCGGAGCCAACCTTGCGGGGCTGCCTCCGTCGCGAACTTTCGGTAGTCTTCGGCTGGGACGCCGGCATGCACACCGCCGGCAATCGGCATCGCGCTCAGGGAGATGACACATGTATTCGCGAATCGGGAACGTGATCACCGCCGCACTTCTCGCCCTCACCGTCACTGCCGCGCGCGCAGCTGCGCAGGGTGGACCGCCCGCGCACATCTCGCAACAAGAAGTCGACTTTCGTCAGGGATTGACCCCCGACACGTGGGCGAAGAATGCCGACGGGATGGCCAGGTGCGCCGTCACCTCCGCCGGATCGGACCTCGTCGATCTCCGGTGGAGCACGGATTCACTCGACGGCACCGTGTCCCTTCCGAAGGACTTTCACGAGGAGCCGGTGAGCGCAGGAGCCGACGGCAAGCGCTGGGTCGGTGCGGATTCGACGAGCGTCGAGATCCACGGCACGCACGCGCTGTACCGCGGCAACATGGGGATGGGCGGCATGGACATCGGCCGCCCACTCGGCACCACCACGTGCGCGCTCACGCTCGAGGGGCGCCCCGCCCCAACGCACACGCTCATGCTCACTCGCCCCGCGCATGGCGACACGCTCTACGTCGACACGCCGAATACCGTGATCCGAAACGGCGTCGGGCTGCAGTTCATCGTGCTCACGAACTCTCCCGCGCGCGAGGCGAAGCTGCTGGCGGCGGTGCAGTCGCTCAAGGTTGTGCAGCGGAGATAGCCCCTGATGCTGCTCGAACGTCGCATCGTCTCCCGCAAGACGCCGCTCGACGGCAAGCTCGAGATCTCCGCGCACGCCGCATCGCAGCTCGCGTTGCTCGGCGAGACGTTCGCGCTCCGTACGAGCTCGGGCGACGGAGCGGCGCGCCTCGAAAAGATGTCGTGCACGTGCGCGAAATCCGCCTCGACCGGCGTGCACGAACATCACTTCATCGAAAGCGATCTGCTTCGCGCGCTGGAAGTGGACGCCGAAGTCCGCATCGAGCTCGACGATGCGCAACCGGGATTGCTGTCGATCGAGCTGGCCCAGCCCGCTCGCTAAACGCTCACTCCTCTCCGCGTCGCAATCGTCTCCACCGCCGCGAACAGCTGCTCGAAGGAATCGACCACGAACAGCACGTCCTGCATTCTGTCGATCTCGTACGTCTGATTGATCACCGCATCGAGATCGAAGGGCCTGCGCTCGCAGTTCGGACCGAGTGCGTTCGCCGCGTCGCCGTGCGAGGAGATGAGCCCGCTGCCGTACACCTTCGTGCGACCCTCTTCCTTGATCAGACCGAACTCCACGGTGAACCAGAAGAGCCGCGCCATCTCCTCCGTCTCCTTCTCGCCGGGCGAGACCGCCGCGAGCGCACCGAAGTGCTGGAGGAAGTCGGCGAACACCGGATCCGCGTGCAGTGGCACGTGTCCGAACACATCGTGGAAGATGTCGGGCTCGGGGAGATAGTCGAGCTTCGCCCGCGGCCGCACGGTGAGCGTCGTAGGAAAGCGGCGCGCTGCGAGGCAGCGGAAGAAGACGACGGGAGGCATGAAGCCGCCGACCCCGACCGCCGCCCATTTCGTACGCGCCGCGAGGCGCCGGTTCACATCGTCGAGATCCGGCAGGCGATCGGGCTCGAGGCCGATGAGCTTCGCGCCGCTCAAATAGATCGCGCTTCCGCTCTCACGCAGTGCATCCATCCGCCGCGAGTACAGCATCCGCCACGTCTGGTGATCTTCCGCCGTGTACAGCGAATAATCCTGCTTCAGGAACTCGGGAAGTCCCGTCTCGGCGTCGACCGCCACGCCACCCATGGTCGTCGAATGCGAATCATTCACGTGCGCCTCCAGAGTGCCGGTTGCGAGCAGCGCTGCACCTCAAAAGTAGCGTGAGGGAAACGACTTCGCTGCCACACTCCAAGGACGACGCACCACGCCGTCCGAGCACAATTCAGGCGCCCGCACACCCGCTTTCGCCAGCGCGACGGCGGGACAGGTCACTGGCTAGTAGAACATTTCGTAGCCGAGCCGCACCGCGCGGCCGGGCTGCGGAATGAAGTCCTTTACGACGGACAGATTGTCGCGATAGACCTGATTGAACACGTTGTCGACGTACAACCGCACATCGTGCACGAACGCGCCGTTCGCGATGCGCACGCCGACACCGACATTCGAGATCGCGTAGCCGGCCGTCGGCGTGTCGCCGTCACCGAGCCGGCTCTGCCGCGCAGCGACGCGCTCCTCGAACATTCCCGTCAGGCGCTGCTTCTGATACGTGGCGCGAAAGAGCCCGCGGAGCGGCGGAGTGAACGGCAGCGGCTGGTCGAGCCGCGTGTCCTGCGCGTTCACGTAGTCGGTGCTCAGTCGAAGCGCCAACGATTGCACCGGCACGAGCGTCACGCTCGCCTCGAAGCCGAACAGCCGCGCATTCGTCGGCGCGAACTGACGGACGGGAAATTCCTGAATCGTGTCTCCGCGCAGAAAGCCGAAAATGTAGTTGTGGATGTAGTTCAGATACGGAGAGACATCGAACGACACCTTCCCGTACGCTCCGCGCAGCGACGCATCGATGCCGTAGCCGGTCTCCGGCTTCAACGAGGCGTCTCCCAGGGAATAGGTTCCGCTCGCCGCATCGAGCCCGTTCGCGAACAGCTCCTGCACCGTCGGCGCTCGAAACGATCGCGCCGCGCTGAACGTGGCGGACAGATGGGAGTCCAGCTGGTGCACGGCACCGAGCGACGCGGTGACCGCGTTCGAGTTGCGTGACTCGTCCAGCGTCTGGAAGACCGAGTCGGTCGATCCCGCGAAGGGATGCGTCTGAATCCTGTTGTAGTCGTAGCGAAGCCCCCCCTGGATGCGCGTGCGCTCCGTCGCCATGAACTCCTCGTACGCATATCCCGCGAGTCCCGTCGTCAACGAGTTCGGGCCAAGCGGCTGATCGCCCGAGATCTTGAGTTTCTCGAAGTTCGACCACAAGCCGAGCGTGCCGTGTAGACGTCCCCATGGCTGCTGCTGAAATTGCACGATCGCGTTCACCGACTGCTTGTGAAAGTGATTCGCCCGCGGATCGGACACGCCCGATGAATCCTGTGCGGTCGGAAACTCGGACTGATTGTAGTCGTTGTACGCCGCTGTAATGCGCAGCTGATCGAGCGCTTTGCTGCTTGCATTGAACAGACTGCGCAGCTCGAGCGTGGTACGCCCCTGCGTGATGCGCGATGTCGACGGCGGAAAATTTTCGAAGTCCTGATCCGGCGGAGCACCCGTGATTCCATAGTTCGTCTCGAAGTGCTTGCCACCGATGCCGATCGTTCCGAACGGCGCCTGATACGTGTAGCCCGCGCCCGCTCCCCAATTGCGATCGAAGCTCTGCGGCATCCGATCCAGCTGATATTCCTTTCCGGATCCGGGATCGGTGTAGCCTCGTCCGGGAATTCGGACGTCTTCGCCGTGCACTCCGCCGGCGGAGACCTTGAACGCCTGGTGCCCGTCGCTGAAGACATTGTCGAAATAGCCCGCCACCTGATTGGCGCCCGTGCTCCCCTCTGCCGAAAGCGTACCCGACACTCGGCGATCGGCAACATCGGGAACGATGTCCGTGATCACGTTGACGATTCCGCCAATCGTGCTGGGACCGTACAAAATGGTCGCGGGCCCTCGTACCACATCGATCTGCGAGATCTCCATCGCGTGCACCGGGGTTGCGTGCGCGGGATCGTAAGTCGCGATGTCGCCCATGCGAAGTCCGTCTTCCAGCACGAGCACCTCGTTGTCGCCGAGTCCGCGGAGAATGGGACGATTCGGCGCGGATCCGAGCCCGCGCATCGCGACGCCTGGCAGATCGGAGATCTTTTCGGCGAACGTCGTGCCGGGGCTCCCGAGCAGATCGGACCGGCTCTTCGATGCCGTCGACTGATATTGCTCGCTGGTGAGTCCCCCACCGGGCGATGCCGAGACGACGATCTCGTCGAACCGGGTCGCCGACTCGCGCAGCATCACTGCCACGGTCGTCGTATCACTCGTCAGGCGAACGGTGTCCGTCGCGGATGCGAAACCCTGCGCAGCGACGAAAATTCGATACGTTCCCTTCGGCACATCGCCGAAGGTGAAGCGCCCTCCCGCACCGGTGCGCACGACGCGCTCGAGCTCGAGCAGCCGCACCGTCGCGCCGGCGACCGTTCCGCTCGGGGAGGTTACCGATCCCGTGATCGTTTGCGCGCGGAGTGCAGTGGCACTCGCGAGAATGGAGATGGCTGCGAGAACGCGAATCACCAACCGCAAATCGAACGATGTCATGAACGAGAGTTCTCCATGGTGCGACGTCCTCATTAGCGAGTGGTGACGCCGGGGAGATAGCGCACCACGAGCTTCTGGGTGCTCTCGCTCTTGCCGACCTTGAGCACCACCGTGTATTCGCCTGCCGGAACAGGCTTGCCACCGTCGCCCCCATATTCGGTACGGAGGTCCTTCGTCGGGTGCAGATCCCACGACACGCGATTGAGTCCCGCGACCGCGGGCGCAGTCAGATTCGCAACGGGCTGTCCCTGCGCATTCGTGATCGAGATTTTCACCGGCTCCGGTGCAAAGCCCCTGAGCCAGAACGTAAGAAGGGCTCCTTCCGCTGGATTACTCCCCCGAAAGTTGTCGTTTCCGTTCGAATCGACATAACCAGCGAACGTCACGAAGCCGAGCGCAGGGCGCGGCGGAAAAAGGTACGCGGGTTGAGAGCGTACGTCCGGAGTGAGTAGCTCGAGCGGGCTGACATCGTCCAGCACGTAGAGGCTGCGGCCATGCGTGGCGATCACGAGATCCCTGTCTCGCTCCTGCATGCGAATGTCGTCCACGGCCACCGTCGGCAGCTGGCCGACCTGGAACCAGCCACGTCCTCCGTTCACGGTGGTCCACAGCCCAAACTCCGTTCCAGCAAAGAGCAGCTGCGGATTCTTCGAGTCCTCCCGAATCACCTTCACCGGCGCATCCGCCGGAAGATTCGCGGCGATGCTCGTCCAGCTCTTTCCGCCGTCGGCCGTGCGGAAGAGAAGTGGCGCGTAGTTCCCCTCTCTGTGCGCATCGACCGCGATGTACGCCACCTGCACGTCGGCCGCACCCGCCGCGATGCTGCTGATGCGGCTTCCCTTCGCCGCGGCGGGCACGCTCGCCGTGAGCTCCGTCCACGCGGCACCATCATTCTCGGTGCGCCACAGCCTCCCTTCGTCCGTTCCCGCCCACAGCACGCCCGCCTTTGCCGGCGATTCGGCCAACGAATACACCACCCCGAAATCCTCGGCGCCGCTCCCCACCGTGGTCATCTTCTCGTAGCTCTTCGAGGACAGGTCCGGGGAGATTACCTGCCACCGCTCTCCGTGCTCGGTGAGCTTGAAGACCCGGTTGCCCGCGGAATAGAGCGTGCCCTTCTCATGCACGCTGGCTTCGAGCGGCGAGGTCCAGTGAAAACGGAATGCGGGCTGCCCTTCCGTTGGCTGCGGACGCAGATCCTTGTCCTGACCGCTCGTGAGATCGCGGCGAAAGAGAAAGCCCTGTTGCGATTCGGCATACACGAGATTCGAATCTGCGGCGTCGAACACGCAATACGATCCGTCGCCGCCACCGATCGCCTTCCAATCCGCGTTGCGAATCCCCTCCTTGCTGCGCGTGTCGCTAGGGCCCACCCAGTTCTCGTTGTCCTGCAGCCCACCACAGATGCGGTACGGCACGGAGTTGTCCGTGCTGACCCGAAAATATTCTCCCGCCGCGAACCGGCTGAGGTGCGCCCACCCGGCGCCGCCGTCGTACGACTCGTACAATCCGCCATCGGTGCCGAGCAGCATGCGCTTCGGCGTGTGCGGATCGATCGCGAGCGCGTGATTGTCCGAGTGCACGCCCTTGAAGCGGTCCTCACGCCAAGTCTTTCCGCCATCTTCGGAAACGTGGAGCATGAAGCCGAGCACATACACGAGCTTGTCGTTTTGCGGATCGACGCGAATCTGGCTGAAGTAGAAGGGGCGCGGATCGAGCTTGCTCTGTCGCGTCCACGTGGCGCCGGCGTCATCGCTCCGGAACACGCCGCCCGCCTTGCTGTTCGGGTCGTCGAGATCGGACGTGCCCTCGGCATCGCTTTGCACCACGGCGTACACGACCTTCGGATTCTTCGTGTACACGGAGAGCCCGATCCGTCCCGTCATGGTCGGGAGCCCGGCCGTCAGCTTGGACCACGTGACGCCGCCGTCGATGCTCTTGAAGATCCCTCCGATGTCCTTCCCGTCGGTCGCCGCCGCGCCGTACGTGAAATCCCACGGACGGCGGCGCCGCCCGTAGAGCGTCGCGTACAACACGCTCGGATTGCTCGCATCGATGGCGAGGTCGCCGCATCCCGCGCGCGTCTCGAACGGAGCCGGCGCGGAGAACGTCTTCTTCCACGTCTTGCCGCCGTCGGTCGTCTTGTAGATCCCGCGCTCACCCGGCTGCCACACGTCGCCCGGCGAACAAACCCAGGCCGTCTGTGGATCCGTCGGGTGCACCACGATGCGCGCGATGGCGCGCGTCTTCTCGAGACCTGCCTTCGCCCACGTCGCACCGGCATCGCTCGACGTGTAGACGCCGGCGCCCCAGCTCACGGTATTTCGATCGTTGGCCTCGCCCGTGCCCACGTAGATCACCTTCGGATTCGACGGAGCGACCGCAACGTCGCCGATCGCGGCCACGCTCTCGTGCTCGAAGACGGCCTCGAACGTCGAGCCATTGTCGGAGCTCTTCATGACCCCGCCGGTGCCCAACCCGACGTAGAACGTCCATGGGTCCGACGGATCGAGCGCGATGCTGGAGACGCGACCTCCCATCACCGCCGGCCCGATCGAGCGCGCCTTGAGCCCGGTGGGGAGAATCACCGCGCCGGAATCCGGACCGCCGGCAGGCGTCGCGGCATTCTTTCCGGCGAGCTCCTTTTTCTTCGACTGCTGCGCAGCGACCGCGCACGGGAATGTGAGAAGGAGGAGAATCGAGGACGCAACGATAGAACGAGAGCGCGGACGCATCGCAAATCCCGGGGGCTGAGGACGGCTGTGAGGTGACCGTCACATCGTAGCACCGCGGCGCCTCGCGCGGAAGTCTGCGCGCGGGCGTCTGCTCCGCTCGCTAGGGCGTGCGCGCGACTCCCGCCGCGCGGCGTGCGCGCGCGTCGCCGACAATGGCGAGGGCGGGCGGCGGCGTCAGCGCGTACAGCTTCGAGTAGTCCTCCACATACACGATCGCTCCGCGCGCCGGATCGTTCACGATGATCGGATTTCCGGCCGTTCCCGAAATTCCCGCGATCCGACCGTGCCACTGATCCGCGCCCGTTGCGAGCGCGAGTATGTGCACGCCGTCGCTCGCGGTCACGACCAGCGTGCGGCTGCCGAGCGCGGCGGCGACGGTCGCAGTCGCGCCGAACGACACGGGAATTTGGACGTTACCGCAGTTCCCTCCCTGGTAGGTGGAGGACCAGTGCGCCGCGGCGCCGCTGAGCGCGGTCGAGCTCCAGCTCTTCGCGCCAGTGGTTGCGTTGTACGCCTCGACGTCGGTCGACGTGGCCACGATGACGAGACCATTCGCGACGACCGGCGACTGCTCGCCAGGGTTGGCGATCGCCGCCGACCACACGACGTGCAGATCCGATTGCGCGAGCGCGACGAGCGTGTTCGAGTTCTCGATGAGGTAGATGCGCGAGCCGTCGGCGCTGATCCGGCTGTATGGCGTGCTCGCGTGAAATGCCTGCTGCGCTCCCGTCGTCGCGTTCAGAGCGAAGACCCCCGATGCGAACGGCAGCACCGTCGCCGGCTTGCCGACGTTGTACTTCGGTGCATAAAACAGCACGCCGTTGCTGAGCGCGAGTCCTCCCGCCGTCGCCGATGCGGATCCTCGGCAACTCTGGAACTTGTTGGCCGACCAGCGCGCCTTGAACGCCGTATCGTACGCGCCGGCATAGACGCCGGGACCGTCGATCTGCACGTCGTTCGTGAGATAGAGCGTCGACGAGTCCGTGAGAATCTCGCCCCATGTGTCCACGCCGTTGCTGTGCACCGATGATCCACTCATCTGGTCGACGAACCGCGTTCCATCGGAGCTCACGATGATGCGATTTCCCATGAGCGACGCCCAGTCGCCGAAGTCCGCATCCGTGCCCATGTTGTACGTCCACACGTGCTGCCCCGCAGGGGAGACGCGATCGATCGCGGGCGACAGGCCGTAGCCGTATCCGGAGTTGAGCGAGTTTCGCACGAACACTCCTTCGACAGTGCCGATCGCATTGATGACCGAGCTGAGCGCGTGCCCCGACGTGCCCGGCGGCGAATAGGTCCAGGACAGCGTGAGCGGACCCGTCACACTCGCGAGCGATGCGGACGTCCGTCGCACGTCGTGGCCGTACGTCACCCAGTCGTCGCGCACCGCCATCACCGTCACCTGCGCCTGCGCGCTCTTGGAATCGATCGCGGCGGTCACCATGACCGCGCCCGGCGCGACGCCGGTCACCACGCCGGATGCGGAAATCGTGGCGACGTTCGTGTCGGACGAGGTGAACGTGACGGGTCGACCCGTGAGCGGATTGCCGTGCGCGTCTTCTCCCTGCGCCGTGAGCGCGAGCGTGCTACCAACATTCACCGTGCCGCTCGCGGGGGTGAGCGAAACCGACACCACGGCGACCGGCGCGGACGTCTCCGATTTGCAGGAAAAGCCGCTCGCGAGCGCGAGCGCAGCGCAGGAGGCGACGACGACATCACGCGAAAGCGTTCTCATTGTCACCCCTGATGCGGCAAGCGCGAGGAACGTACGGAGTAGTGTTCAGCTCGCTAATAGGACGAGCGCCGTTCCAGGCCAGTCACCGACTGCTCCCTCACGGGCCCTTGATTCACCCGGGGGCCCGGCGCATGATAGCTCCCATGGGCGGACCCGCAGTCGCGATCATTCTGATAAAGGAGCGCCACGTGGCCGAGGCGTTCGATAGGGCTGGAGCCATCTCGACCGATAGCGCGCGTGCGCCCGAGGATCTGGGCGTCGGCGTACACGGCGTCGGCTGGCGCCGACTCACCAACCGCGCGATCATGCGCGAGGGCGCGCCCGGGCGGTGGTATCTCGACGTTCCGAGCTGGAACGCGACTCGGCGCCTCCGTCGCCAGCGCCTGATCATTTTGTTGGCGCTAGTGCTCGCCGTGGCCGCCTGGATGATCTACACGCGCGGCATGTCCTGACGCGAATTTCGTCGTCGAACGTAGCCACAAAGATTCCCTCGCTAGCGGTGCAATGATACGGCGTGCAATGTCACCGGACCGCCCCTTGCGTTCGGGGTCGTCCGTCGCCCGTCGATCCCATTTTTTGGAGTCTATCATGCGCCTCCGTTTTCTCTTCGCCACTGGGGCATTCGCCGCCCTCTGCACGCTCTCCACGCAGGCGTCCGCCCAGGGCACCGGCTCTGTTTGCACCGACGGCTCGACCTCAACCGCCACCGGCCGCGGCGCGTGCTCGGGTCACGGCGGCGTCGATGCGAAGGCCACCAAGGCAGCCAAGTCCGGAACCAAGGTAATGGTCGCCTGCACCGACGGAACGCAGTCCAAGGGCGGCCGCGGCGCCTGCTCCGGCCATGGCGGCATCGCGACGGCAGCGGCCGCC
>JACCWE010000104.1 GCA_013697785.1 Gemmatimonadaceae bacterium | reverse complement strand
TCCCTGCCCTTCGCTCGCCGGCGCACCGCGACCCGCTTCGCGCGCCGCCGCCGCGTGCGCCGGCAGTCCCTCGCGCTCGGCGAGCGTTGCCACACTCGCGGCCAGATCGCCTGCGGCGGCCGGGGCGACGCGCTGATACGTCGTCCATCGAACGAAGTCGAGCGTCGACAGGCCGGAGTACGAGCGCGCGAGTCCGCCCGTCGGAAGCACGTGATTCGCGCCCGTCATGTAGTCGCCGAAGGCGACAGAGGTCGTGGCGCCGAGGAATACGGTGCCGGCGTTGCGAACGCGCTCGAGCGCGGCATCGGGGTCGCGCAGCGCGAGCAGAAGGTGCTCCGGTGCATAGTCGTTGGAGAACGCGATCGCATCGTCGAGCGACTCGCTCCAGAGTATCGCGCCGCGTGTCGCAAGCGCTTCGGCGATGATCGCGCGCCGCGGCTCGCTCGGGAGCAGCGCTGCGATCTCCGCGCGTACGGCCTGTGCGACCTCCGCGCTCAGCGCGACCACGACGACAGCGGCGCGCGGATCGTGCTCCGCCTGCGCGAGCAGCTCGCGCGCGACGGACGTGGCGCTCGCCGAGTGGTCGGCGATGACGAGAAGCTCGCTCGGACCCGCTGGCGAATCGATTCCGGTCACCCCTGAGACCTGCAGCTTCGCCTCGGCCACGTATGCGTTGCCGGGCCCGACGATGCGGCGCACCGGCGCGACCGACGAAGTGCCGTATGCCATCGCGGCGATCGCACCAGCGCCGCCGATCGCGTACACCTCGCTCACACCCGCGAGCTCCCCCGCGGCAAGGACCACTTGCGACGGAAGTCCATCGGCGCCGGGCGGCGAGCAGAGAGCTATCCGCTTCACGCCGGCGACACGCGCGGGGACGACTCCCATGAGCACCGAGCTCGGATACGCGGCGCGGCCGCCGGGTGCGTACACGCCGACGGAGTCGAGCGGATCGGGCCGTCGCCCCACGACGACGCCCGGCTCGACTTCGAGCTCCGTGGTGCGCGGGAGGATGGCCCGGTGCACCGCCTCAATGTTCTGCGCGGCGCGCTCGAGCGCCGCGCGCACGGGCGGGTCGAGCGTGGCCAGCGCGTTCACGCGAGCCGTTTTCGGAACAGCGAGTGATTGCAGCGATACGCCGTCGAGCTCCGAGGCGAGCGCGATGAGCGCAGAGTCGCCATCGGCTCGCACGCGTGCCACGATGGCGGTCGTGCGCTCGCGAACCGCGCCGTCGGACGACGTCGCGCGATCTAATAGCTGAGCCCGCTCAGCGGAGGAGAGCGCGGCGAGGCTGCCCTGCCAACGGAAGAGCTCGCTCACGGCATCAGCCTCTCGATCCGCGTCACCAGAATCCCCTGCGCTCCGAGCGCCTTCAAGTCGGCGACGGTCCGATAGATCGCCGACTGCGCAACTACCGCGTGGACAGCGACATACATCCCACCATCCAGAATATCGATGACCGTCGGACCATTCACGCCAGGCATCACCTTTCTCGCGTGCTCCAGCGACTCGCGAGGCACGTTCGCCATCACGTATCGCTTATCGCGGGCGCGTAACACGCTCGAAAGCGCTTCCGCGAGCTCAGCGGTGGACTTCGCGATCGCTGCCGACGCCGGCTTCACCGTGCAAATCAGCCGCGCGCTGGACACGAGCACCGTTGCCACCTCGTGAAGCTGGTGGACGCGAAGTGTCGACCCCGAGGACGTCAGATCCACGATGATGTCGGCGATGCCAAGGTGCGGCGCGATCTCGGTGGCCCCGGACACCGGCACGATGGTTACGGGCTTCCCGATCCGCTCGAAGTACGCCTTCGCGAGATGCGGAAACACCGTCGCCACCCTCGGCGCGCCCCTGAGATCGTCGATCGTCGCGATTCCACTGTCATCGCGCGCGGCGACCACCAGCCTGCAGCCGCCGAACTCGAGATCGAGCAGCATTCCCAGCTCGCGCTCGGATTCGCAAACCAGATCCCACCCGGTGACGCCGACATCCGCCGCGCCGTCGGCGACGAATTCGGGGATGTCCTTGGCCCGGACGAGGATCGCCTCAAACTCGCCGCCGAGCGAGGCGACGAGGGCGCGCTCTCCACGCGCGCGCACCTCGAGCCCTGCGTCGCCGAAGAGCTCGCGTACATCCTCCGCGAGTCTTCCCTTGTTCGGCAACGCGACTCTCAGCATTCCCCGCCCTGTAGTGAAAACATTTCCTGTTCTGATTCGAATAAGGTAGACACAAAAAAGGCCCGTCCGAGAGGTGGACGGGCCGAAGGCGCCGGATTGCGGGGAGCTAGTGAATCACCCTGGCAAGCACGCGACGTCCCGACCCGTATGGCCGTGGTGGTGTGTGCTATGGTGCCGAGTGGTCAGCTGCATGAATTCAAGCTACCGGGCACCGTACGGGGCGTCAACCCGGTGGCGCACGGTTCTCGATTGCAATTCCGCTGCGGGATTGGATACATTTCCTGTCTCCGCGGGGTGCGGAGCTCGGATTGCATACAGCACGGCACTGGAGGCTATAAGAATGCAGGTAATCGGACGCGCGCTCCTCGCGAGCGTATTTGTCCTCGGCGCGTGCGCCGGCGGCGAGAAGAGTTCCACGAAGACGGATTCGACGGCTGTGACATCGACGACCACGACTACGACGGCCGCTCCTGCGGCTACGACTGATAGCTCGATGGCCGCTCCTGCTGGTGCGGGCGCCGCGCCTGCCGCTGGCGCAGTGGCTGCTGCGCCTGCGACCGGCAAGACGGTCGAGGTCAAGATGCTCGGTGATGAGAAGGGCTATCGCTTCGAGCCAGCCAACATCACGGTGAAGGCGGGCGATGCGATCAAGTTCACGAACGTCTCCGGTGGCCCGCACAGCGTCGGCTTTGATCCCGCCAAGGTTCCGCCGGCAGTTCAGCCGCAGCTGGGCGCGAACATGCCAGGCGATCACTCCATGGGTGCGCTCGAAGGACCGATGCTGCTCCAGCCGAACGAGGCGTACACAGTTTCCTTCGCGAAGGTCCCGGCTGGCACGTACGACTACCACTGCACGCCGCACCTCGCGCTCGGGATGAAGGGCGTGATCACGGTTCAGTAGTAGTCGTTGGGCAATTGCACCGGGCGCTTTCGTCCGGTGCGAATAAACTGGGGGCGAGGATGCTGACGCATCTTCGCCCCCTTTATCATCACCCGCGGTAGCCGAGTGTCGACATCCGAGTATACGGCGACGTGGATGAGACGCCGCGCGAGCAACGTGTATGGTCGCCCGGTCTTCCTCGCGAAGATCGGCATCATCGCGTTCGCGATCGCGCTGCTTTCGTTTTTTTCGCTCGCGCCGGCAACCGCGCGCAGTGCGGGGCAGGGGGCTCGATCGGCCGCGCGCGCGGATACCGCGACGATGGATTCGCTGGAGCGCCGGGCGAACGTGCGACTGCGCGCGGCGGAGAATGCGCTCACGACTGCGCGAGCGCGGCGGCGGTCGGGCACAATCCAGAGCGACGCACTCACTCCCGCCGCGCGCGCTCGGCGCGATTCGCTCGCGGCGGCGGCGGCCGAGATCACTCGGCTGCTCGTGCGGTCGGATGCTGCGCCGCTCGTCGCATCGTTTCGCGCGCTGGGGAGTGCGGCGCCGCTGAATGGGTCGCCACGCATCGCGCAGCTGCTCGACTCGCTCAATGATCTCGACAAGGCGCGCTCGGATTTCGGATCGTCGGATGGCGTCGATCCGATCTTCGTTGCGCTGACGGCGCGCGTCGGTGCGGTGGGGCACGAGATCGAGACGGCGGCGCGAGCGCGGCGCGCGGTGTTTCGTCGCGAGATCGATTCGCTAACGCCGGCGCCGGTCATTGGCGCGGAGATCGATACTGCTCCGCTGATCGCCGCTCGTGATGCGGCGGAGCGCGCGCAGGCGCTCGCGGCGCAGAGTGTAGCGACGGCTCGCTACTCGGACAGCATCGCGCGCGAGCAGGACGACGATGCGCCGGGGATGTTCGGCGTCGGCGCGGCGACGCTCGTGCTCGCGGCAGCCGTGGTGGCGATCGTGATCGCGCTCGCGATTGCGCTGGTGCTCGAGCTGCGAGAGCCGCGCATAGCGGATATCGCGGAGGCGGAGGCATTGAGCGGCGCGCGTGTGCTGGTGACGATAGGGGACCAGAGCGAGGCGCCGGAGCGTCAGCGACGGAGTGCGGATCGCGAGGTGCCGCCATCGATCGAGCAGTCATCCGATGCGTATCGACTGCTGTATGGTCAGCTCGCGGATGCGACGTTCGATCTCACGGTGATCGCGGTGACCGGTGACCATCCGTTCGTGACGGTGAGTGTCGCGGGGAATCTCGCGGCGATCGCGGCGCGCACTGGGCGTCCGACGCTGTTGCTCGACACGGATTTCCAGGTGCAGCCGGTGGCGAAGATGATGGGAATTCCGGAGACCCCCGGGGTCGCCGATGTGCTCGCGCAACGATTGGGTTGGGCGGGCGCGATCTCGAGTGTGCTGGTGAGCAGGGGGCGCACTATTGATGTGTTGCCGAGTGGGGTGTTGGGGGGAACGTTGCAGGCGGTGGCGGATGAATTCGCCAGTGAGATGGAGCGGTTGGGAAGGCGGTACGAGACTGTGGTGTTGAGCGCGTCGACGCCGGAGCAGGGAACGATCGGGGTGGCGGCGGGGGCGGTGGGAAAGGTGATTATTTGTTTGCGGAAGGGGCGGAGCACTCACGCGGCGCTCAGGTCGTTGCTGGCGTCGCTGGAGTCGAGTGGGGCGACGATGCGGGGGCTGGTGTTCTGGGATCGGGAGGATCCGGAGTCGGTGGTGGGATGGGTAGGTGCGGCGAAGCGGCTGGAGTTGATGGGTTAGCGGGCGCGCTGCCAGGATTGTGAGACGTTTTCAGTCGGAGAGAATGCCTATGCGGAAAGAAACGTGGCGCTTGCGCAGGCCGTAGGAGGATCCACTCTCCTATGGCCTGTCTTGTTTTTAGACAATTCGTTATAAACAACACTTTAATGCGCGTATCCGTGACCGAAGTCCCTCTCAAACGTTTAGAAGGAGATAATGAGAATCAGTTAAGAATCGGATCTCGATGTCGATACTGGAACTCAGATCAACACACCAGTCGCCTTCCTCTGCTCGGCAGCACCGGAGATTTGATATGTCGCTCGCTTCATTGAACCGCAACTCGCTTCGCACCGCTCTCGTGACGGCTCTCGTCGTCGTCACCGGCGCATGCAGCGATCAGCAGATCACGTCGAGCGCGGCGCCGGTTGCTCCAGTGACGCCAGTTGCCAACAACACCGCCGGGATGCTCCGCGGAACCGTGCGCGAAGACGGTACCATAGTACTCGAGTCGCTCGATCCCGCGATCGTCGTCGGCGACACCAACACATCGGGTGCGATCTACGGCAATCAGAACGTCACTGCGAAAGTCACCGCGTCGAATTTCTCGCTGACGAACGCCGGCGGCGTCAAGACGTGGAAGTTCACGCTCGCCGTGCACAATCTGCTCAACTTCCCCGTCGGCAGCATCGACGGCGCGACGTCGACGCCCTTCGACACCGTCGGGATCTTCGTCTTCTTTCCGACTTCTGCGTCGGTCGTCTCGCCCGCAAACAGCGGCGCTTCGGTGACCGTCGCCAACACCCAAGGCACCGCGAGCTTTTCCGGAGTCAGTCAGAAGTATTACTGGTACCACGACCGCCTCTCGGCCAAAGGACTCACGGGCGATAGCACGAAGAACAACCCGACGTGGACGTTCACCGCGCCGTCGACGGTCAACAGTTTTCGCTTCACAGTTCTCCTGAGCGCTCCGTGGCCGCGTGGCCTCCAGACGCAGGACACGAGCTGGGCCGTCGCATACAATCCGACGCCCGATTCGCTTCCCGATGTCGGTGCATCGCCCCGCTGGAAGCGCATTGGGGTCACCTACGGCGGCGCGGATACCGCGAGCGCGAGCGGGCTGACGATGGCCGTCACGAACAGTTCGCGCGAATCAGACGACGACATGTTCTTCTATCGCTCGGACAATCTCAATCGCAGCGAGAACGCCTACATCGAGTCGCGCCTCAAGCTGACTGCAGGCGGCAGCAACCCGGTGATGATCCTCGCCCTCATCGACAGCGTCAAGTTCGTCGGGCTCGGGATCGGCAACGGGAAGATCGGCATGGCGACGTTCAACTTCAATTCGCTCAAGTGGGAGTGGGCCGCCGGCGCCACCGTGCCGGTCACGACGACGCAGTTCCACACGTACCGTGTCGGCAAGTTCGGCGCGACATCCTCGGCGGTGTACCTCGACGGTGCGCAGGCGCCGCTGATCACGACGGCGAACAACCTGCTTCCCGATAACTTTCTTCCGCAATACGCCCAGTACGTCGGCGGCCAGGCGGCACACATGTCGACCTTCTTTGGTCCCACCGCACAGGATGCGAGCGCCTCTGCAGTCGTCAGCTACGTGAATTACGCCTTCCACGCGACGCCCAAGCCGTAGCCAGAGCGAGAATATCGAGGCACGGCTGCAACGTTTTAGCCCATGCCTCGTCTTTCCAGTAGCCCGTACGACACTAGGACTTATGAGCGACCACGTTCCCGACTCCGCATCGACTGAGCAGAAGCCGCAGCGCCGCCCGTGGACGGCGCCGCAGCTGGTCGTGCACGAGTCCATGATGGTGCTCACGCAGCAGTTCTTCGGTGTGCCCTCCGGTCCCAAATTGCTGCTTAGTCTTGCCGCCATCTCGTGTGTCGTTAGCGATACGACGCCGATCTGCACTTGAGCGACAGTACGCGCCGCCACCCGGCGTCGTGATCTCCCCGGTCGACGCACCGTCGCACCTGCAGCAAGCCGCCGCCACCCCCTGGCGGATCGGTCGCGTAGACATAGTTGCTTCCGGAGCGAACGCGCTCCTGCATGATGCGCCAAGCGGCGCGCGGCTCCGCGTGACCGGCGCTCGCCTGTCGCGCGATGCGCACTACGACACCGCACCCCGCGACGCCCGTATCCGGCTCGTGCGCGCTGGCGCCATGATCGCGCTCCGCGCACGTGGACTCTACCAGCTCCACGCCTCGGCGGCCGTCGATCCACAGGGAATCGCCTGGCTGTTCGCCGGACCGAGCGGCGTCGGCAAGTCCACCCTCGCCTACGCCCTCGCCCGCCAGGGGTGGCAGATACTGGGTGACGACGGGGTAGTGCTCGAGCCCACGACGACCGGCGCGACGCTGCATGCGTGGCGCGAGCCGCTCCAGGTGAGCAGCTGGCTCGAGTCCGAGTTCCCGGAGCTCCGCGCTCGGCGACATCTCGAGAACTCGAACGATCCGCGGAAGCGCATCCCAATGCCGGCGGAAACGGCGCGCCACGCGCCGCTCGGCGCTATAGTTTTTCCACGACGATCGGCGATCGATGCCCTCACGCCGATGTCGCAGACGCTCGCGCTCGCGGAGCTGATCATGCAGTCCTCGCAGGTATTGCTCGCCGATGAGGAAACGCCGCGCCATTTCGCACGACTTCGAGATGTCGTGTCGCGCGTTCCATCGTTTCGACTCGAGCATACGCAGAAGCAGCTCCACGAGATCGCGATTACGCTTCGGAGCGCGACGCTGTAATGCGCTACCGCGCGATCGACGAGGCGCTCGTGGCGACGTTGTCGGACGGCGCGGTGTTGCTCAATCTCCAGACGAAGCGGTATTTCTCGCTGAACGAAACAGGGACGCGGATCTGGGAGCTCGTGCAGCAGACAGCCGATGAGGAAGCGATCGTCGCGGCGCTACTTCACGAATACGAGGTGGAGGAAACAATGGCGCGAAGCGAAGTGCGACGGATCCTCGACGAGCTGATCGATGCACAGCTGATCGTGCCGGCATGACGATTCCGAAGAAGCCGGGTCGCCGCGCGCGCGCATTGTGCGGCGTCGCGGCGGGGCTCGCGATCGCGGGGTGCGGAGACTCGACGTCCGCAAAGCCGCTGGTCGTTCCGGCGTTCGTGGTGGTGGGCGATACCGCGGGGACGGCGCAGCTCTATCGAGTGGAAGGCGGCGTGATCACGCGACTGTCGACCACCGCCGGGAATGACGTGGACCCGAAAAGCGCTGCGGGACGAATCGTGTTCTCGACGGACCGCGACGCGAATTATGAGGTGTATATAGACATTACCGCGACAGTGTCTCGTCGTGTTACAAACACTGTCGCGCAGGACGACCATCCGGCGCTCAGTCCCGATGGAGCGACTATTGTTTTCGTGAGCAACCGGAGCGGCACTCCCCGGCTCTGGACTGTCCCTGCTCCGGCGCTCGATGCCACCACTTTCGACGCGCCGACCGCGCTCGTGACGGGGTCGGATACGGCGATACCGGAGGGGTTGCCGGCGTGGAGTCCTGACGGGACGACGCTCGCCTTCAACTCGACGCGCGGCGGGACCTCGCAGATCTACACGATGGCTGCTGCGGGCGGAACGGCGGTGCAGGTGACGAACGAGGTCGGCGGTGCGTTCGATCCGGCGTGGAGCGCCGATGGCGCGACGATAGTCTATACGTCCGCGACGGGGACGCTGCATCTGCGGCAGGTGAAGCTGTCGACGAGCACCGCGAGCGACTTCGCGACGGACTCGCTCGATCTCGCCGCCGCGACGTGCGATGCGAACGTATGCGTAGCGGCGGAGGATCCGAGCGGTACGCGTGGGAGCATCCTCGCCTTTCCGCCGAAAGGTGGCAGGGGCGAGGTTGTGATCGCGCGGACGAGAAATGAGCGGGAGCCGGCGATCCTGGTGCCGTAGAGAACGAGAGGTCGAGGAGAACGTCAGAACCCGGACGAAGTCATTAGGACTTATTTTTTCCGTGAAGCGAACGGAACAGAAAGAGCCCGAGTGCGAGGTGCACTCGGGCTCTTTCTC
>JACCWE010000062.1 GCA_013697785.1 Gemmatimonadaceae bacterium | reverse complement strand
TCCCCCGCTGCGGCCCACGCTGCGTCCCCCGCTGCGGTGGCGTCACTTCGCGCCACCGCTAGGACTGACTGACACGCCACCGCGATCTCGCTCGATGTGAGCACGGGCAACGCACGGAGTTCCGCCGCGCGAGAGAAGAATCCGGCGAGCTCAAGCCATGCGGGCGTATGCACGCGGACGAGCCAATCCGTCGCCATCCACGCCCTCGTCTCGTCATCGGCTTCGGTGGTACGCGTACCAATCAGCTTCGGCAGAAGTGGCCTGAGCAGCCGATTGCGAGGCTCATCAGCGAGCGAGTCATTCCACGAACGAACGAACGCGCCGATGACAGGCGATGTGCACTTCGGGTGATCGGAGAATTCCTCGCCCGCGAGGTACGACACGAGTTCCATGGCGCAGACACCGTCAACGAACGAGTTGTGTCCGCCGCTTTTGAGGTCGATCGCGTCGAGGTCGAATGATACGGTCGTCATGTCAGTGTTCCCCCTGCGGTCAGTATGAGCATTTCGATTTCGGCTTTCTCCGACGTGACCTTCCGCAGCTGCGTCACGAGATCGGCCTGCTTCTCCACGAGCCGCTTATACTCTTCGACGGGGTCATTCCCGCGTAGGTAGCGCAAGGCGGCTGAACCACTGGCGCGCGGCTGAGCAGGATCTGCGCGTTCCACACGCTCGACGATGGCAATGGCTGGCTGTGTCATGCTGGCACCGTCCGACGATACTTCCGTTGCGGTGCGCCGATCTTCGCGAGCTCGTCACCTGCACGCCGACGCAAGTGCGCGGCCTCCGCGACGCGGCCCATGCGGACGAGCGCGCGTGCACAGCCGAGTAGGGCGCGCATGTTCGTGCGGTGGATGCGTTGTGCGCGCGTGAGTGTCATGATGCGCTCTCCTCTCGTTTGTCGTGGCGGTACTCGCTCTCGAACGTCGCCTCCCGCGCCTCGCACTCTCGCGTCGAGAGTCCGGCGAGCTCGCGGGCCATCGCGATATCGGCCTTGTTCGCGCGCTCGATCGCATCGCGCATCGTCGGCTCGTCTGCGCTCGATTGCAGCACCAGGTGCGCGGCGACGGACTCGTGGCCTTTCCACGTCAGCCACACCGCTGCCAGCCGCGCGACTTCGGGGTTGGTCAGGATCAGCGTATTGCGCATCGCGTCGGACATCAGCGGACTCCGACGTGGAGGGCGATGAGCAGCGCTACGAAGAGCGTGACGATGCCCCATGCCGAGGCGGCGCGTGGGGTGCTCATGCAACCTCCGACGCGGCGAGCTTTGCAGCGCAGGTATCGCAAATACCGTGGCTGACGGGGAGAGAGGGATTCCCGGCCTGCATCTCAACGGAGCACCAGCCGCACTTCACGGCGAAGGCGCGCATCCGCCAGTACTCGACTTCCCACGCCGTATCGCCCTGCGGCGGGAAGCTCTCGTCCGTCGACTCCGCATCGTCGACCGCCAACCGCTGCACCTCGAGCGCTGTGTCCGCGTCGATCACGACGGCGAAGCCCGCGCGGCGGGCGTTCCATGCGTCGCGCCGAACCGCCTGCGCCGCCAGCTGCGCGCGGCGGCTGTCCGCCATCGCTTCCGACGCACAGTAGACGCCCTGCACGAAGCAACTCCCGTCGCGCTCGAGCTGCGCAATCGTGCGCGCAACCGCCCTGACGCCTTCCGCATGGATCGGGGTCATACCGACACCCGCCGGAGCTTCTCGACCATCTCGTTGGCGCGGCAGAGCGACTCGAGCACCAGCGCAACCGTCTCGGCGTCAGCGGTCGGCGCGTTGTACAGGTCCGTATACGCCGAGGAGAGTTTCGACGAGATGTCGAGCGACGCCTTAAACGCGTAGCCCAGCGGGTCCGCCGCGAAGTCGGGCGTCAGTTCGCGAAGCGCAGGGGCGGGGTGAAGCATGGAGGCTGGCATATCCGAGGGTCCGGGAGAGGGTGTCTGTGCTGCCTGAAGTGAAGATATATAGCGTTACTTATAAAAGCAATAGCGTTCGCTATACATCTACCAGACGACCGTTCCCGGGCGGGGTAACACCAGCGGCGCTACTTACCCCTTCTTCTTCTTCTTCGCTTTCCCAACCTTCTTCGCGAGCCACGGAGGAAGGCCCTTCTTCGCGCTGCCCGACTTCTTCGACGAGCTGCCCTTGACGAACTTGCCCTTCGCGCCACGCTTTGCCATTGAAGTCTCCAGTGCAGGGATAGGGTTCGGGGTCGGAGCTGGGTTGTATGCGACGACGCCAGTGCCCGACGCCAGCATGAGCGCGCCTAAGTCTGCCGTCGTGCCGTCGGGCTTATAAATGGTCACCTTCGCCAAGATGCGCCCGTACTTCTCGCTTGGGTCGTCGGGGTTGGGGTCCATTGTCGTCACCAGCGCAATAGGCGTCCCCGCAGGACAGATAGCCGCTAGGTAGTTCTTTGCGGCCAGCCCGCGCTTGCGGGACACCTTGCTGCCCGTCTTGAGCTCAGGCGCGTTGATACCGTACACGCGAACATCCCGCACCATCGTCCCAAAGAAGCCGGAGTCAAAGCGCGCGGTGAGCGTGTCCCCGTCGTAATTCAGGAGCATCCACGCGCGCCACTGGGTGGTCGCGAACGGGGCGGGATGCCCATAGAACTCGTCCGTCGTCCGCGCCATCGTGGGCTTGACGAAACCAACGAACTCGGAGTCGGCCCACACTGCTGTCGCGGTATGCGGCAGAACGGTAGTCACCGTCTCATTCCTGAGTCCCGCCTGCTTCACGCTCATCTCAGCTCCCGAGGTGCGGCGCGAACTCGTCGAGCGCGCGCGCGACGGTCAGCGACGACTTCATGCCAGCCACTTCCAGCTACGCCGGTTCTTTAGATCGTAAATCGTATTGATATTGACCCCGAAGGCATCGGCGAGTACTCGCGGCGTTGCCAGTCCCGCCAGCATACGAATATCCTGCACATCCCGCTCAGTGAGTTTCGACTGAGAGTGCTTCTCTCCCTTCGCGCTTCGATCGCGCTCTCTCATATCTCGCGAGTTGTCTGCGTAGCTTCCGTCAAGGATATGCGACGGATTGCAGCAATCCCGATTGTCGCACGTGTGCCGTGCGACGAGCGGCCAGCGACCAAACGTGAGATAGAACGCTACGCGATGCGCACCGACCATCCGTTGATTGCGCTTACTCATTGAATCCCCGATGCGTGGAACTCCAATCCGCCCGTAGCCCTTCCAGCATTTTGTTCCGCGCCACGACCAACACTCATCGGGCGCGCGCCGGTCTACTTTCTCCCAGAGGCGATCAGCTACGCTGCGGCGCATCACGTTCCCTCGTGCGCCTGCCCCGCGCCTTCGACACGCGTCTTGTCCACCGCGCGCGACATCTTCAGAGCAACAGGGCTTCTTGACCACCACTCGTGCCCGCACGTATCGCACGTCACCCGTGCGTAGAGCGTCTTGCCCGCAGCCTTCCCCAGCCGACGCAGCATCTGCTGCACGCCGGAGACGGTGACGCTCGTCGACTTGTCCTTGGGACAGCGGAGCGGCGCAAGCGCGCGCTTCTTTGTGCTCTTCTTCGGAGCCATGGCGGACCTCATTGCGGAGAGAAGTCTCTTGAGCATGGTGAGCGTGTAGCGGGTGCGAGAGAAGAGCGCCGAAGCGCGAGGGCGACGACGCTCTCTCCTCGCGTCCTGCTAGTGCTTCTTGCGCTTCGACGCGGGTGTCGGCGTGCCACCAAACTTGCCGCTCACGGTGTCGACGTGCGTGCCGACATCGTCGACCGCCGCCTTGACCTTGTCCAACTCCGCGGCCACCGCCGCATCCGTCGCCGCCGAGGAATTGGCGATCGCCGCTTCCAGCGCATCGACGTTCGTGCCGATGGTATCCACCTTCGTGGAGAGTCCCGTCAGTTCGTCCAGTACGTCCTGTTCTGCCGCCATGATGTGCCTCGTGTCTGTATGGAGAGAGTGGAGCTGGGCGCGGATGACGGCGAGCTCGCGCGACTGCGCGACCGCCATTTCCGCGAGGAACAGCAGGAGCCCGCGATCACTTCCGCGGCGGGCGTTATCGTGGTGCGTGTCGAGCGGAAAGGTTGAGTCGAGTGCCATGAATACCTCAGGCCAACGTGAGGATCAGAACTGAGTCGGGAACGCCGACGTTGAACGTCGCGCCCGAGCCCAACGCGCTCGAGCCCGCACTCGCGAACGGGAGCCAGCTCGTCCCGGTGTAGCTCTGCGCGAACTTGAGCGTGACCGCGACCGGCGCGTTGGCGATGTCGGCCTTCTTCGCGGTGTCGTAGACGGCCACGTCATTCCAGAGTGCGAGCAGTAGCTGGCCGTTCTTCTTCGCGGCGAGATGGTACTTGACCGTCGACGGCGCGGTGATGTCGAACGCGATGCGTGGCGTCGCCGTCCCACCGACGTCGGCGTAGAGCGCCAGCACGCGCTGCATGACCGTGTACACGGGCTTCTGCGTGCCGTCGTAGCGGAGCCACCCGAACTGCGCTTCCGCGTTCGCCTTGCCCGTGTCGACAAAACCGTCGGCGAACTGGTAGAAGCACACCTTCTGAATGCCTGCGAGTAGATAGTCGAAGAGCATCCGCGGCTCGTACTTCGACTGCGCCGCTTCACTCACGCCCGCCCATCCCGTGCTGTTGATCGCGCAGTGATAGCCCGACTCAGTCGCGACCCAAGGGATCCGGCGCGTATTGAGCGGCGCTTTCGCACTGAGCTCGCGGGCGATGTTCGACGTCGGCGTTCCGTTCTGCGGCGGATAGGGGTGGATCGCAACGGCGTCCATGCCCTGACTGACGTCGCCCATCGAAGCTGCAGCGGCATCGCCGGTGACGGTCAGCGAGTAGAACTTGACCCCCGCGGCGACCTTCGTCTTGGCGTAGGCGACCGCGGACTGCCACCAGCCCTTCGCCTTCGCGACGTATGCGCCCTGGCCACCGTAGGCCGCGTTGTTGTTGTCGACCTCGTTATTCCCCTCGAACGCGTAGAGCGCGGGACCGAGCGCCGCGACCGTCATGTCGACGTTGCTCGTCGTGAAGTCGAGCGCGCCCTGCGCGTTCGTGAGCGGCGACATAACCATGATGCCCTTTAAGCCCAGCGCGGCGACGGCCTGCAGGTTCTTCGTGATCTGCGCGTTCTTGACCGTGTCCGTCCCGCCGTCGAAGCCGTCGCGGAAGTATCGTACGCCCGACGTCTTAATCGCGTTGATCGTCTGCGTGAAGCGCGAGCCCCACGCGGGCTGGTCGTAATACGCGACGTGCGTGCACACCGCAACGGCATCGACGACGCTGTCGGCGGGCACCGCCGTCAGCGTCACGCTCTTCGTCGTCGAGCTCGGCGGCGGCGTAGGTACCGGTGCACCCGCCACCGTCATCGAGCTCCAGCCCGCCATACCGCTCGGCCCATGGATCTGGATGTTCACCGCGCCCGCCGCGACGGCGGTAACGAGAAACGACACCGGATCAATCGTCGCGATGGCTGGATTGTTCGTATCGACGTACACGCCCGTCGGCAACGTAGTGACGACGGCGCCGTTCACCTTCGGAATCATTTGCAGCTGGGCACCGGGCGCGAGCTTGGGGTCTTTTGGCCCAATGTCGACCGCCGTGACTGTCGTCGCGGGCGGGGTAACGACTGGTGGAACCACCACGGGGGGCACGACGACGGGCGGCACAACGACAGGCGGGGTGACTACGGGCGGAGTAACGACGGGTGGGACGGCTTCGAGCTTCGTCACGCGGTTCTCGAGCGCTGAGATGCGATCCAGCGCGCCTTGCAGGTTCGCAAGCGCCGTGTGCGAGTCTTCCGTATTCTGAGCAACCATCGCGTTCGTCGTCGCGAGCTGCGCGGCGGTTACGGCGTCGGGAAGCGTAATCGTCTGTGCGGGTATCGTAATGTCACTCATGCGGACACGGAACTGATTGTCCAGAAGTCATCGCACAGGTCGGTATTGGCCACGTAGTCAAAGGGCATTGTGAAGTAGCCCTTCATCCCCCACGCCGGTCCCCAACTGTTGCGCACGGTAAACGTCTGCGCAGGCCGGTCGTAACCGCACAGGACAACCGCGTGACCGCCGATAACCTGCTCGCCGCTGGACGGCATCGGCAGCACCCCCGTCTTCGCGACTTCTTCGCTTTCGAGTGACTCGTAGCAGGTGAAGCCGAAGACAATCGGCTTGGCGCTCGCGAGCACAGACAAGAGCGAGGTGAGGTTCGCGTTATTGACGCGCTTGTAGGCGGAGACGGTGTGCTTGAGTCCATCGGCGTAGGCTTTCGCCGAGGGCTTCGCAGCGAACTTGGCAGGCTTGTAGGGCCAGAGCGTTTCGTGCGGCGCGCCGAGCTTGGCGACGACTTTCATGCCATCGCGGATCTGTGCGCCGTTGTCACCCGAGACGTCGCCTTCGAGCACCCGCTCCTGGTAGTAAATGAACAGGCGCGACGGCACGAACGGCGTCTTGGCTTCTTTTATGAGCTCGTACTCGAATGCGCCGGCGATCGCGTTCCCGGTGCAGCTGCCAAGCTGCCCCTGATCGTACACGGGCGGCATTCCCGGTCGAAGGTCGTTGGTCGTCGGCAGCACCTTCCGCGCGGACGGCGCTTCGACGCGATAGTCGCGAATGTCCGGTAAATCAGGACGCCAGCCGAGACGAGAGCAGCGGCGACGGCGAGCGGTGCGTGGCGTCATGGGCGGACCGTGGGAAGGCGGTGCGCGTAACTTAGCGACGGTTCGTAGCGTGTCGCAATATGTGTAAGAGAAACGCTATGGTCACACGCGTGCCGCAACCTGCGTTGGGGCCATCTTCGCATAGTTGAGCGTGAGTTCCTGCGCCTGCGAGAGCGAGCGCGCGACGACAGCGTAGTAGCCCTGCTCGAGCGCGCGCTTCATGCGGACCTTCTGCGCCGGAGACAGCACGCCCGTCGACGTCTTCATTTCGAGTCGCATTCCGAAGAAGCCGCCGCACGCACGGTCGATGCAGATGTCGAGCACGCCCGCGCGCAGCCCTTCGCGCTTGAGCTTCGCCGCTTGGCCGCGTCCCGTGCGGACACCGTTGGGCACCGCGAACGCGTCCAGCGCGATGTCTGGATATTCGGAGTCGAGCCACTCGAAGTAGGACACCTGCATGTCGTGTTCGTCGTGCTTCCGCGGTGCGCGCTTGGCGAGACGCAAGACGCTGGCGGGGCCGAGCGTGGCGGGGCGGTGGAGCAAGTGCTTTACCTGCAGCCGCGTGAGCCGTGGCGTGCGCGGGCTCATACGCCCATCCGTCGCGCGTCGTAGCCGCGCGCGGTGTGAAGGCGAAGGCCCGCCCACAGCCGCTGTCGGCCCGCGTCGAGCGCGCGCCACTCGGCCTGTTTCACGAGATGCGTGTCGAGAAACGCGCGGTAGCCACTGTCGGCGTGCGCCAAGTCGTCGATGAAGTCGGCGAGTCCAGTGAGCTTCCGGTCGCCGAGCGTGTCGCGGACGCGGAGCTTGATGACGGCGAGCATGGACTTCCGCATGTTGTCGAACAGTCCGCCGGGGCCGTAAAGCGCGCTGCCGTCGGCCCACGCGTCTTCGGACTCGGCGAGCTGCTGGACGAGCGCGTCGGCGTCGTCGACGTCGTCAACGCTCACTGAGCGGCCAATTGCACGGGCGGAATAGGCCTGCAAACCATGCGGGGGATTACTGCTTGCAAATCCGTGTAGGGGATCCACCGCAGATACGTATCGTTACGCTGGATTGCGTTTGCCAAAACAGGTACTTCGCGATACCGCGCGAATGCTGGCGAGAACGCAAACTTCTGCAGTGGCGCAAACGGTACTTCCCAGAATATCCCTAACTTGAAATGGACGACGTAAATGGTATTGGCATTCGATTCCTTGTTCAGTAGCCAACCCACTCGCTGGATTCTCCTATGGCTCCATGTTTCAGCAGGGAAGTCGTCTGAAGTTTTTAGCGTCTTAATTTCAAGCTTGACGGTCGTACCATCTTTCGTCACCGCTTCGGCGTCCCCGCATGAGAACTGGTAATCAAGGTCAGGGCGCAACCGCCACGAAGCGAATTGCTCGTCAAAGAACGGGGCCAACCGACGTACGCCGTCGTCGCCGATAACCGAGCATCGAGTAAATGCATCTCCCATTATTCCGCCCTCACTTCGTTGCCCCAGACGGACCACCCTTCTGATTTCGCCCGGGCGAACATCTCGATGCGGGGTAGGTCTGGGTACATCCGCTCGATGGCCTTGCGTACGCTGTCGGGTTTTTCGCTATGACGTAGCGATACGTCGGACGAGAACACCGAGCTGCAACGCGTCGCAGGCTCAGGTACAGGCAGGGCACCGCGAGCCGCGACAAGCAGCAATTCATGCTGCTGGCGGAAGTAGTAGCCCATCCCGATATGCGCTTTTGTCCAGACCGCGCACGTTTTGTAGGTGAAGCCCCACGCGTCGATCACCGCCAGCGCTTTCGACAGCAATGGGCTAGTAGCCCAGAGAAAGAGCACCGCGTCGTCAAGCGCTGGTACCGTCAGCGCCTTGATGTCCTCGATGTCCATCGTCGGGTACTGATTCTCGATGATGCGAGAGTCGTCAGTGGTGCCAGCTTCGTAACGCCACGGCGGATCGGCGTAGATGACGGGGAATAGCCGCCCAACGTCGTTCGGCAGCGTAGTGCTACGTTCGGAAGAGTCGCGGATGCGTTCGTGCGTCTCGGCGCGACGAATGGAGCGCGCAGCTTCCTTCACCGTCCGCGCACCGCTAAGAATGTCGGGGATTATTTCCGGAGCGGCCTTCTCAATTGCGATAGCACGTTCCATTGTGCTAGTGCTAATTCCGACGAGCTTCGCGGCATCGGATGCGGCCTTGCGTGGTTCCTCTATAATCGAGCGTCCCGGGACGCTCGATTCTTTTGGTCGCCCCACTGTCTCCGCATAGCGTTGCCTCGCTTCTTCTGCGAGCATCGGCATAGCACGCAACCCAATAGCTGCGTGCTGGCTCGCCGTCATGTGACGCCGTAGCAGGTTTAGGGCGACCGCATAACCGACCAGGGAGCCGCCACCGACGTCTGCCCAAACGCGGACGGAAGGTTCAATCCCTAAAATCTCGCAAGCTCGGGCTCGGTGTCGCCCGTCGATAATCTGCAGTTCCGGTTCCGCGTATTCCCCGCAGTCGGCGCAAAACAGATGCGTCGCAATCCCTGGCTCAGGCACGGACCATACAATCCGCGCGGAGTCGCAGGCAGCGCAGTAGTCAGCTCGATTGGCGACGACGATTTTTTCTATTTGTCCACGTTCCCGAATGTCCGCGACTAACTCGTCAAACTTTTCGGGTTCCATTTGCGGAAAAAGATTTGCGACGCGGTGGACCGCGTACTTGCCAATGCGCTCAGTCATCGTCACGCATCCCGAACGTGCGGCGCGGCGCTGTCAGTGGCTTGTTCGGCCCCATGCCGTCCGGCAGTCCCTGGTGGTGCTTGTGCAGGTTGTAATCGTGCCAGATGTGCGTCCGCGTCGTCTCGAACGGATCGACGCCGTTCTGGTTGACGTAGTCCTGCTCGACGTACTTCGCGCCGCAGATGACGCACACGCCGTTCACCTGCCCCGGCCCCCAGAGCGGGAAGGGCTCGTCTAGGGCGGTACGCCGCCACTGGCGGAAGAAGCCGCCTACGGCATCGCGCATATCGGTGAATGTCCCCATCACGCACCCACCGCAGCTGCGAGCTCGAGCGGCGGCGGCAGCGCAACGCCGTCGTCCGACTCGGCCAAGAGCTTCTTCGCCATGGGGTGCATGTCGCCCGCGCGGTACTTGGGCATTTGCTGCGCGAGACGTTCGACGTTCCCCCTGTCTCGCAACACCGTTTCGAGCATGTCGTAGCCGCCTTCGGTGAGATGTTTGTCCCTGAGCCCACCGTCCAGCGCGTAGAGCAGCTCGGACAAGTCGCCGCCGTTCTCTTTGAGTCGCTCGCCGATGCGGGACTCACGCTTCTTGTCGAGAAGGGCGCGTGGCTTGTCGTACTTGGCTACCCAGTACGCGAATGCGATGTCGATTTGGGCTGAGCGCTGGGCGCTCTTGGTGCGCGTTACTTCGGTGAGATTCGCGAAGTAGCCTTCGATGCGCGTTCGCACATCGGCGTAGCGAGTGCCTGCTTTCACCTTCACGTCGTTCTGCGGCTTTTGCAGAACGACAAGAGTAGTTGTAGTTGTAGTTTTCTTCTCTGTCTCTGCCTCTGTCTCTGGCATAGCACTTTGCTTGCACGTTGCTAGCGCTTCGCTAGCGTCGTGCGTCACCAGTACAAACCCTGTATCGACAAGGGGTTGGATATTGACGGGGCCGGTTGCGCTGAGCTGCTTCGCCAGCCACTGCTCATCCCACGGAATGCGGTTGTCTAGCTTGCTCGCGAGTAGCCAGAGAAGCATGAGATGCGCTTTGCTAGCATCTTGCAAGCAGCAGAACGCGTAGTCGTCGAGCACCGACGCGTGCATCTTGATCCATGGCGGACGCCGGTCCTTGTAGTGCTGGTAGGCGTCGTAGTTCTTGATGCTCAGGATTCGCATCGCGCGCCCCGTCGTGAGTTGCAGGGCGTGCACAGCGTCCTGAGATTTTCTTCTGTATCTTGTCCGCCGTGCGAGAACGGAATGATGTGGTCAAGACTCAGGCGCTCGATGCTGCCGCACGTCAGGCAGCGATAGCCGTCACGCTCGTAGATCCGCGCGCGTAGTTCAGACGCGATGTACGGTCGCGGCGGGCGGTCATCTATACGCTGGTGTTTTAGCCAGTTCACGATTTGGATGACGCGCTGCCCGCTCGAGCTCAATCCGCGCTCGATTATGCCTAGCCGGTGCAGCGTTTCGAGCGCCTGTTCTGAGCTGTCGCTCGTCATCGGAAAGACGTACGCGTCGATGACTTTCAGAATGTCGAGTATTCGCCCGGTGTCGTCCGCCATTGAGATGAGCGCGACGAAAACGAAGCGATCGATCACGGCCAGCGGCGCGAGCTTTTCGTCGCTGAACATTTCGGGTTTTACGGTGCGAATCCGCGGCACTAGTCGAGCGTCTCCTGTCGCGCGATCACGCGCTCGACTGTCGACGTCGTCAGGCTCAGGCGTTCGGCGATCGTGGCAATG
>JACCWE010000009.1 GCA_013697785.1 Gemmatimonadaceae bacterium | reverse complement strand
CGCGAGCGGCGAACGCCGAGGGTGCCGGGCCAGTCGCCGCCGGTGAGGCGATTGAGGAGCATGCGCCCCGAGTCCCAGCGGGCGTGCCATGGAAGCGGCTCGAAATAATTCTGCGGGCGCACGACGTCGACCGTCGCGAGCGCGGCGACGACCTGCGCGAGCGAGACGTCATCGTAGCGCACGTCGTCGTCGGCGATGATGACCGCTTCGTGGGACGCGAGCCGGAGTCCGGTGAGCACCCCGCCGACCTTCCCCATGGGCGAAATGAGATCGGGCGCGGGCGCGACGTGACGAACGAAAGCGCCCCACTCGCGCTCGTGCGCCGCAAAGATCGCCTCGCTCGAGCCGTCGACCACGATCACCTCGGCGCGCGCGCCGATCCACTCGATGTACGTGCGCAGCTCCGCGGACGTATCGGGCGAGGAGCTTTTGATCGGCAGGATATAGCTCACCGCTTCGCGACTCGGCTCGTTCATGACCGAGGGAAGGGCAACACGCATGCCGCGCACGATGTCGTGAAGGAATGATCGAGCCGCTCGGCGATTTCGGTGATGATGAGCTGCGCGCGGAGCTGCATCGCGTGGCGGAGTGGATCGCGAGCTACAAGGCAACGATCGAAGAGCGTGCGATCGTGCCGGTGGTGGGGCCTGGTGACATAGCGAGGCAGTTCGCGAGCGAAGCACCACAGAAGGGCGCATCGATGGACGAGGTGATGCGCGAGCTCGACGCGCTCGTCATGCCGGGCATCGTGCACTGGGGTCATCCGGCCTTTCTCGGATACTTCGGCAGCACGAGCAACGGCCCCGCGCTGCTCGGCGAGATGATCGCGGCCGCGCTCAACGTGAGCGCGATGACGTGGCGCACGTCGCCCGCGGCGACGGAGCTCGAAGGCGTGGTGCTGTCCTGGATCCGCGAGATGATGGCCCTTCCTGATTCATTCATGGGGATCGTGTACGATACCGCATCGGTAGCGCTGATGCACGCGCTCGCGGCGGCGCGCGAGGTTGCGGGAAGCGAGATACGGAAGCGGGGGCTCGTCGGTCGCGCGGATCTCAAGCCGTTTCGCGTATACGCGTCGGACCAGGCGCACAGCAGCGCCGAGAAGGCGATGATCGTGCTCGGACTCGGCGAGGAGAATGTCGTGCGCGTGCGGAGCGATGAGAGCTTCCGCATGGATGTGAAGGAGCTCGAGCGCGCGATCGCGGACGATGTCGCACACGGCTTCCGCGCAATGGCGGTGATAGCGACGGTGGGGGCGACGTCGACTGGCAGCATTGACCCGGTGCCCGAGATCGCGGCGGTGTGCGAGGCGCGCGAACTGTGGTTGCACGTCGATGCGGCGTACGGTGGTGCGCTCGCGATGCTGGCCGAGCGTCGTGACGTAATGGCGGGCGTGGAGCTCGCGGATTCGGTGGTGGTGAACGGCCACAAATGGCTCTTCGTCCCGCTCGACTTCAGCGCGCTGTACACTCGGCGGCCTGAGGTTCTGCGCTCGGTGTTCGCGCTCACGCCCGAATATTTACGTGGCGATTCGGATGCGGAGGGCGCAGTGGACTACATGGACTACGGCATCCAGCTCGGCCGGCGCTTCCGCGCGCTCAAGGCGTGGATGGCGATTCGCGCATTCGGGCGAGAGGGAATGGAGGCGCGGATTCGCGAGCACTGTCGCCTCGCGGAGCTGTTCGCGGGGTGGGTGGAGGAAGAGAGCGGCTATAGTGTTGCGGCACCGGTGACGATGGCCGTGGTGTGCTTCCGGTATGAGCCAGCGGGTTTGGACCGGGATGGCTGCGATGCGCTCAACGAGCGAATCATCGAGTCGGTGAACGCGGGCGGCGACGCGTATCTCACGCATACCACTTTGCGCGGCAGGCGCGTGATGCGCATCGGCGTCGGCAACGTGCTCACGCAGGAGCGGCATCTCCAGCACGCGTGGCGGCGGATTCGCGACGAGGGCGAGCGACTCTCCCAAAGCTGAGGAGCTGCACGCGGCCTTATTGCGCGGGACCGTTCAACGCTCTCGCGTACTCACCACGATTCTATGTTGGCACGGAGCTGCTGCACTCCGGCTTCGCTCGTGACGATGACGAGATGATCGCCCGCTTCGAGCATCGTTGCGGCATCCGGCACGATGATGGTTCCACCGCGTACCAGCGCAACAATGTTCGTGTCGCCGCCATCGAGCTTTCGTCCGCTGGCGCCGATCGTGGTTCCCACGAATGGACTCTCGCGCTTGAGCGCCCCCGCAACGATCCGCCGATTTCCCGGGAGCTCGACTGCGAGACCCGATCTCAAGAGCGCGACGAGATTGAGCTCTCCAATGTCCGAGAGGTCCTGCGGCGCCTGATCGCGCAGCATGTTGAGCGCGGTGATCAAATGCTGCGTGTGGTGCGCGGGCGATGCGGAGCGAGTCAGCACCTGGGCTTCATAAAGACTCGAATAGCGCAGATCGCGCGAGAGGCGCGCCTGCACGAAGTAGCTGATGATCACCGCCAATGCAGCTGGTACGAGCAGCGTGTATCCGCCTGTCATCTCGATGACCATCATCAACGTCGCGATCGGAACGCGTGCGGCACCGGCGAAGACGGCAGCCATGCCGACGATCACGAATGGAGCGGGCGGCAATCCAGCAACTGTTGCGACGAAGGCGCCGAGCATCGCCCCGACGTAGAGCGTCGGCGCAAACACGCCGCCTGATCCGCCCGAGCCGACCGTGAGACTCATTGCGACCAGCTTCGCGATCACGAGCATGGCGAGAACGCCCATGGCGAGCTTGCCGTCGATCGCCATCTGGACCCAGCCGTAGCCGCCGCCGATCACCTGCGGCAGCGCAAGCGCCAGCAACCCGGTGAGAAAGGCACCGATCGCCGGCCGAAAGATTGGCGACACGGGCATGCGACGAAACGCATCGCGCGTACGATAGAACAGCTCCGGCGTCGCCGTCGCCACCACGCCGGCGATGCACCCGAGCACGACGTACCACATCGTGTCGAGCGCACCATGCAGCGGACGAATCGGCGAAATCCGGAAGAGCGGATCCCAGCCGGCGACCAGACCATTCAGTGCATAGGCGACGATGGCGCCGAGCGCGGCGTAGAGCAGCGCACCGGCTTCGAATTCCATGTCGGAGTAGAGCACCTCGATCACGAGCAGCGCGGTGCCGATCGGCGAGCGGAACACGGCCGAGAGGCCCGCTGCCGCGCCGACGAGCATCAGCAGTCGCCGGTCGCGGGCGTCTCTGCGCGTGAGCGTGGCGTACCACGAGCCCAGGCTCGCCGCCACGAGCGCGATCGGACCTTCGCGTCCCGCGGATCCTCCCGAGCCGATCGTGATCGCGGATGCGATCAGCTTTACGGGCGCCACGCGGCCGCGCAGTCGTCCCTCCGTGCGATGGTAGGCGCGCACCACCGCATCCGTTCCATGTCCCTCGGCCTCCGGCGCGAGCCACTCGGTGATGGCGCCGACGAGCAGTCCGCCAAGCCCCGCGATTACCGGAATCAGCCAGAGCCCGTGCGGACCGATGATCTGCACGGGCGATCCGCCTTCACTGGGAAGCCCCGGCGGTGTGTAGCCCGCGAGGGTGCCGAGCAGAAAGCCGGTCGACCACTTGAGCAGCTGCGTGAACAGCAGAGCAGCGGCGGCGCCGGCGGCCCCGAGCACGACGGTGTCGATGATGAGCCGGCGCTGACGCCCCTGCACCACGGCAGCCATCTGCGCGACTACTCCGCGCGGTGTGTACATGGGATTCGTCATGGCTGCTCGATGATGCTCGCTTCGAGTCGGGTGCCTGGAACGCGCGCCAGGGAAATCCGGTTCACCGCGATGCCGGCGGCCGCGAGCTGCGCCATCACGCTGTCCGTCCGCGCACCGGGCACCCGTGTTCCTGCGGCGATGCTCAGGCGCGCCGAGGGCACAGCGCGGAGCAGCGATGCCAGCGTATCTACGATCGCCGTAGAATGGGCACCAAGATCGCGCGGGCGCGCGGAGACCGGCATCGTTTCGAGCGTCAGCGCCGGCAGCTGCAAGGCGTTCGCGAGCTGGTGTCGAACGATCTCGCGCGCCTGCGAGGTCAGCGTATCGCGCGACAGATAGCGCAAACGGATCACCGGCGCCGTGGAATCATCGCTGACGCTGACGACGAAGCCGAGCATCATCAGTGAATCCGGAAGCGTGACGACGCCCACCGCGCGCGCGACGGCCCCGCGCGTTGCCGCAACGCTCGCGCTGGCCGGCAGCGGCATCGTATCCGGGCGCGCCACCTTCAGGGGCCGCGGTGGATCGCGCGCTTCGATCATCGATGTGAGATGGTCAAGGCTCTGGCTCGAGGCCGGTAGCTGCTCGAGCACGAGATCCACCGGCTCGCCGGCCATTGCGGACGCGCGCTGCTCGAATCGTCCGCGCGCGGAATCGTCGAACCACCGTGTAGTCGCAACGTTCAAAATCACCTGCGTGCGATCTGTGCCGAGGTTTACTTCTCGACTGACGATGAAGGCATGGCCAGCAACGCCGAAGGGCTTCGAGGCTGCTGCGACCGCTCGATGCACGCGCGTCTCCCGTGTGATCTGCTTGAGCGACGCGCTGAGCGGAATGGCCACGAGCGCCACGAACACGAGCACGAGACCGAGCCGAGCCGGGATCGACTTGAGGACACCCATTGAGCGAACGCCCGGCGCGCGATCGACGAGCGCAGCGAGCCCGCTTCGCTGCGTCTCCCGGTACCAGCGTCGCACCTCGTCGAGCACTTCCGGACGGTGCATTCCCGCCACGAGGAATACGATCATCGCGCTCATCACGATCCCGGCCAGATTCGCGCCGTAGAGCAGCAAGCTGCCGCGAATCACTGGCCAATCCCATCCGATGCCGATGCCGAAGCCCGTGACCGCGAGGGGCGGCACCAGGGCGACGGAAACGGCCACACCAGGCACTGCGCCGGCGAGCCGGTCGCCGCGCGAGAGCTTCACGAGCGCGCCCGCGAGCCCCGAGAACACCGCGATCGCAAGGTCCAATGTGGTCGGCTTCGTGCGACCGAGGATCTCGGCCGTGACCTCGTGGAACGGAAGCAGCAACGTTACCAGCGACGATATGGCGACGACGGCGATGGTGCTCGCGAGAACGGCGAGCGCGGTCTGCACCGCGAGCCGCCCGTCGCCAACGGCGAGCCCGAGAGCGAGGCCGAGCACGGGAGCGAGCAGTGGCGCGATGAGCATTGCGCCGATGACGACGGCGGCGCTGTTGAGCGCGAGCCCCAGCAAAGCGATAGCCCCGGCGAGGACGAGCACCATCCAGTACAGCGCGCTCGTATCGGTCCCCACACCCGCGATCTCATCGAAGATCGCGCGGCGCTCGTCGGCGCTCAGGAGGCCGCGCACCTTCTTCTCGATCGAGTCGGAGTTTTCTTCGCCCGCGTCAGCGCTCATCCGACGTCTCGCCGACATCGGGTGAACGGATGACGTGAAGATCCATCTGCGGGTAGGCGATCACGATTCCCGCTTTCTTAAACGCCCACCAGATCGCCTCATTCAGCTCCGAGGTGGTATTGCGAGCGCGCCACGGATCTTCACTCCAGATGAGGACCTCGTAGTTGACGGACGAATCTCCGAAGTCGGTGAGCAGTACCAGCGGATCGCGATCGGCCAGGCGTCCCGAAAGCGAGACCGCCGTGTCGTGCAGCACCTGCCTCACCTGCGCGAGATCGCTGTCGTACGACACGCCGACCTTCGCGTGCAGACGAAAGATCGGGTCCCGAAGGGTGAAGTTCGTGACCGTATTCTGCACCAGCGTGGCGTTCGGGATGATCAGGTCTTCCTCGTCGCGGGACCGTGCGATAGTGGTGCGCAGCCCCATGCGGGTGACGCGCACGACGCGTTTCTCCACCTCGAGAATATCGCCGGGCTTGATGGCCCGCTCGGTGAGCAGGAGGATGCCGGCCACGAAGTTCTGCGCCACGTTCTGCATGGCAAAGCCGATGGCGACGGCGAAGAACGCACCGGCGGTAAAGAGCGCGCCGAGGTTGAGCCCGAGCGTCTGGAGCGCGATGCCGAGGCCGAGAAGGACGATTACATAGTGCGTCAGGCGGGTGGAGATGCCGATCGTCCCCGCGTCGGACACGCCGCGGAGACCGAGCGCTCGCGTCATCGCCCGCTGTGCGAGACGCGAAGCAAAGAAGGTGGCGAACAGAATTACGCCGACGACCACGATCGTCGTGAGGGTAACCGCTGTTCCTCCGACCGTCACGATCGGAGAATTCAGGAAATGGGATAGTCCGGACGTATCGATGGAAGCCTCGCGGAAGGACTCTGAAGCTTACACCCGTGCGGGAATCGTGCTCGCGTTTCCGTCGCGGAGCGAGTTGTAGTGCGGCGACATGATCTCGACTCCGGCCTCATTGAAGGCATCCTGAATGTGGGAGTGCAGCGCCGAGTAGGTCGCGGCCATGAGATCCGCGCGCCGCGTCACCGCATTGATCTCGTAGGAAACGAAGAAGTCGTCGAGACTCGTCTGCAGAACGTATGGCGCAGGTTCGGCCACGATGTTCTCGGTGCGCG
Source organism: Gemmatimonadaceae bacterium (assembly GCA_013697785.1). GTDB lineage: Bacteria > Gemmatimonadota > Gemmatimonadetes > Gemmatimonadales > Gemmatimonadaceae > FEN-1250. The sequence goes on along the minus strand of JACCWE010000009.1, from coordinate 10,370 downwards.
CGGCCGCGCTCGTCAGCAGCGCGTGCACGGTTCGCCACGGCGCATCGTAGCCGATCGTCACGGAGGTGTTGAGCACCAGCCCCGGACCAGCAGCCAGCCGGGTGTAGTTCAGTACCTGTGCCGCGAGCACCGCCCCGTTGGGAATGGTGACTTCGACGTTCTTGATCGTGCGCACGCGGGTGACGAGCAGCGAGCGCTCGGTGACGTCGCCTACCGCGTCGCCGATCTTCACACGGTCGCCCACTTCGAATGCGCGCGTGTACGTGAGCACGATACCCGCGACGATGTTGCTCACCGCCGACGAGGAGCCCAGCGAGAAGAGCACGCCGAGAAAGAGCGACACTCCCTTGAACGCATCGGTGTGAGAGCCGGGCAGATACGGAAAACAGGCGACCGCCGCGAACGCCAGCACCAGCACGCGCGCGATCTTGTACGTCGGGTCGGCCCACTCGCGGTAGAAGCCGTCGAACTGAACGGCGCCTGTCTCGATCGCGCGGAAGATGGCGTGGATCAGCTTCAACACGTATCGCGTCACGAGCACGATGACGAGCAAGTAGAAAATGCTCGGCACAAAGCCGATGAAGCCGCTCCACATCGCGCCGAGTGGCGTGAGCGCGTAGCCGACGATGCGACGCGAGAGCGGCTCGGTCCACGGGAAGAAGCGGAGCACGAGCGGGATGTACACGTAGAAGAGCACCACCGTGACGGCGGCGCGAACGGCTCGCGCGAGCAGCAGGAGCGCACGCGAGATTCCTTCTGCGGACAGCAGCTCGAGCTGTTGAATGCGAAGCGCAGGGATGCGTGTTCGCCGAATCGCCTCGAGCCGGCGATAGATGCGCGGGAAGGCGAAGTGGAGGAGAGCGAGCGCCAGCAGCAGCACGACCGTCGCGATTGCGGCGTATCCCGCGTCGATCAGCAGCGCGCGTGCGCTGAGCTCCGTGCTGGCCGCGCGAACTGCGCGCTGCAGTCGAATCGCGTAGGCGTGCGACACGACATCCCGGGTCTTGCTGAGCGGCGCGGCGTCGGTGTCGAGGACCGTCATGATCACGGTGCCTCGAGAGACGAGCTCCGAGAATCCGCCGGCATCGACGACGGCGATGCTGTCGCGGCTGTCGCTTCTCCTGTTGGACAGCTCGGTCATCCGTTCTGCGACGGCGCCCGCGCGCTGAGTGGCGGTGAATGGCCCGAGCGATCCGTACAGGCGGAAGAGGGTGTCCTCGCGAAAGACCACCGGCGCACCGGCGATCGAATCCGGGCTCGGCGTGTGCGCGCCGGCGCTGTCGTGCACCGGGAGAGCTACGGGCTGGCGCTCTTGAGCAGCCGGTTGTGCGGGCGCGCTCCCGATAAGAGCGAGCGTGGCGAGCGGGATCAAGCAAGCTGTAAGTGCGCGCATTTCGAAAGTCACGCGACCTGCGGATTTGCTTCCCCGATTTCGGAGCCGGACCGTCGCACCATGCGCGCCGCGACGATCGCCGTTGCGCTGCCCTGCAGCAGAATCGAGACGGCGACGACGCCGAAGGTGATGGTGACGATCTGATCGCGCGCCGGCGTGCCCGGCGGGAGACTGAGGGCGAGCACCATCGACAGCGCGCCGCGGAGTCCGCCGATGACGAGGAGCGCCTGCCATCCGCCGGGAATGCGCTCGCGCGTGGGGCGGAGCAGCGCGCTCACGCCGAAGATCATGATGGCGCGTCCGATCGTAACCGCCAGATACGACAGAACGATCGCGAGCCAATCGTGCACAAGCGCAGGGAGATGAATCTGCAATCCCAGAAGCAGGAAGACGATCGAGTTGAGCATGAACGACACGTACGACCAGAATCCCACCACTGCGTCGCGCGTCGATGACGACATCGCCATCCGCTCTGCGTAGCTCCCGCACACCATGCCTGCGCAGACGGTAGCGATGACGCCGGAAACGCCGAGCGACTCGGCGAGGGCGAAGGAGCCGTAGGCGGCGATCATGGTGAGGGTGATCTCGGTGGCGGGATCATCCACACGACGCATGCACCAAGTGACGCCGAGCGCGGTGATCATGCCGACCGCTACGCCGCCGCCGGCCATAAGGAGGAACTGCCCGATGAGATGAAGCGGCGCGGGCGTTACGGCGGTGCCTCCCTCGGCGACGGCGAGCGCTATCGTAAAGATGACGACGGCGGTGCCGTCGTTGAGCAGGCTCTCGCCTTCGACGAGCACCTGAAGCCGACGAGCGACGCCGAGCTCGCGGAAGAGCGCGACGACGGCGACCGGATCGGTGGCGGCGATGAGCGAGGCGAAAAGGAGCGCGGAGCGCCAGCCGACGGAGGGCAGCCACCCGGCGGATGCGGCGCCCAGCACGAGAAGGGCAGTGAGCGCGATTGCGACGACGACGCCGGGCACAGCGAGCGAGATGATGGCGAGCTTGTTGCGCCAGAACTCGTCTGCCTTCAGGTGATACGCCGCCTCGAAGAGCAGACCGGGGAGGAAGACGGCGAAGAGCAGCTCCTTATTGAGCGGCGGTGCCGGAATGTTGCCGATCGCGCCGAGTGCGAGCCCGACGGAGACGAGAGCGATCGTGTAGGGGATGCGAATGCGCCTGCTGAGGGCCGCAACGAGTGTTGCGACCACCAGAAGGATGATGAACGTATTTACGAGGTGCATCGGCGGCGTGCTCGCGGAGGATGTCTGACCGTGGAAGGTAGTCGAAATCGTAGATCGAACATGGGGGTTGTGGTGTGGCAGGGGCAGCAATGCACGAGCCGGCGGCGGCGAAGAGGGGCGCCTGTGGGCGCGCGCTACTACTATAGTGTTGCGTCGTGGGTGACGATGTCCGTAATTGCGGTCGAGAAAAGGGCGAGCGACTTTCCCGAAGCTGAGGAGCTGCGAAATGGAGCAGAGCACATCACGCGGACCGGGCGTAAAAATTCCACCGCCGCTTCTGTTTCTGATGCCGCTCCTCACCGGCTTCATAGTCCAGCACTTCCTGCCGATTCACCTGGTGTCGGGAGTCGGTCCCGCGAACGTTCTCGATGTGGTGGGCGGCCTCGAGATCTTCATCGGGGTGTCGTTGGCGACGTGGGCGGTGGCGACGTTCAAGCGGCTCCGAACGCCGATCATCCCGATCCGTCCGGCGCGCACGCTGGCGGCGGAGGGGCCGTACAAGTTGACGCGGAATCCGATGTATGTGTCATTCGCGCTCGTCTATCTGGGAATCACCTTCGTGACGAATGCGTTCTGGCCGCTGCTCTTTCTGCCGGAGGCGATCGTGCTGACGTATTTGCTCGCGATCAAACTCGAAGAAGCGTATCTGTCGCGCGAGTTCGGCGACGCGTATGCGGAGTACTGCAGGCGGGTGCGGCGCTGGGTTTAGCGCGCGAGTGACAGCGAGTTACGATTTCCGCGCGCCGCGGTAAACGTTCTCGAGCAGCATCAGCACGACAGCGGCAAAGAAGATCGGGGCGCGCCACTGCGCAGAGATGCCGAGGCGCGGAACGACGAACGCCGCGAGTGCGACGCAGGCGAGGGTGCCGATGGTGAGCGTTGCGTCTTCGACGAAGAGGCCCCAGAGCTCGGCGAGCGCGATGCGGAATGCGTTCATGCGCTCACCGATGCGCGCGTCCGCGCGCGAGCGATGCGAACGGCGAGGGCGGAGAAGAGCAGGAGCAGTGCGATCATCGCGAGGAGCGCGAGATCTTCGCCCGGCCAGGGGAACCGGAGCCCTTCGCCGATCCAGAACACTCCGAATGCCGTGAGCATGATGCCGACGGTGAACTTGAGCGTGTTCTCCGGGACGCGCGACAGCGGGCGATGGAGCGCGAAGCCGAGCCCGATGACGAGCACCGCGGCGAGCGCGGCGCCGAGGCTGGCGACGAGGAGCGAGCCGCCGGCGCCGATCGCGAGGACGGTGAAGGTGACCTCGAGCCCTTCGAGGGCGACGGCTTTGAAGCAGGCGAGGAATGCGATCGTGTCGAACTTCGCGCGGGCGGGCTGGCCGCTCTCGAGCATGAGCGCTTTTTCCTTTTCGTAGATCTTCGCTTCGTCATGCATTGAGATCACGCCAGCCGCGCGGAGGATCGCCTTGCGCAGCCATCGGATGCCGAAGAGCAGAAGAAGAACGCCGACGACGAGCTGCAGCGTCGTGATCGGGATGCGGCCGAGGGCGGGACCGAAGAGCGCGATGAGAACGATGAGGAAGATCGTACTGGCCGCGGCGCCGAGGAGGGCGGGTCGCCAGCCGCGCGTGGTGCCGACGGCGAGGACGATCGTGAGCGCCTCGACGCACTCGACGAGCGAGGCGAGGAAGGCGGCGACGAAGGCGGTGCTTGCGTGCAGCCAGGACATGGGTATCGTCTCTCTTGAGAATCGGTCGACGCGAACGGGTGCGTGAATCTATAGTAGTGCGGGCGTATGCTGGTAGTCGTGTTGGTGTCGTCCGAGGTTCCCCGAGGATAAGGAGTTGTTTTTGAGACGCGCGTTGATTGCTGGCACGGCCTATGTTGCTGTTTGCCTTGGGCTTTGTCCTGGGGATTCTCCGTGTGATGTACGTCGCGCCGCGTTTTGGCCAGACTGCTGCAACACTCGCGGAAGTGCCTGTGATGCTTATTGCGGCCGTAGCTGCGTGCCGCTGGGCGATTAGCCACTGGCAAGTGTCCCGCGCAATGAAGATCCGCTGGATGATGATGCTGTGGTTTCTGGTACTACTGTTCGCGTTCGAAACGCTTCTCGGTGCGGTGCCGTTTGGGCGGACGGCGAGCGAACAGTGGGCGGCGCTAACGACGCGAGCAGGGTTGATCGGACTTGCGGCCCAGATTATCGCTGCGCTTCTGCCGCTGGTTGTCGGCAGGCGTGAGGGTCGGGACTCAGACTACTCGGAGGCGGCTGGGTGATTGGGGGGAGGTCCTTGCTCTACCCACAGCGTCTCCCCGTTCTCGCGTTGAAGCAGTGCAGTCACTCCGCGTTGAACACGAGATCGCCGCACACGTAGCGCCCGCGGGGGCACCTGGCGGCACCGTTGAAAGTGGAGATTACCGCAGTCACATCACACGGGCACTCACGAACGTAGCCGACTCTCGAATAGCCCCCGGCATTGCTCGACAACGCCGCGCTCAAGGCCGCGTTCAACGCACACAACACCGCGTTCTTCCAGGCACTGAACACCGGCCCAATCGCCGCGACCTACACGTTTGTGGGAAGCTGCGGCGGCGCGGACACCGCGTGCGTTGCGTCCCCATCATCGCAGTCGATCGCTGCCGGGGCGGCAGTTCCTATCATGGTTGGCTATAAATCGGAGGCGCTGAGTAGCATTGGCACCGTCACGCTGACCGGCACACACAGCTCGATTCCCACCGCGACGGACTTAGGCAGCTACACCACCACCGCAGTGACGCCATCAGCGATGGTCACCTCAGCTCCAGCCTCGATCACCAATGTGGAGCGTGGTCTTTGCTTGACCGTCGCCGCGGGACACGGAGCGGCGAGCGAGTGCGGAACACTGCGGCTGGCGCATGCGCTGCCCTCGATACGCACGCTGAACAAGAGCCGCACACCCACGCTCATCTACAACTCCGCTTTCGCACATCCCGAAGCGGTTGTTCCGCTAGACGTCACTCTTCCGGCGACGATGCCGGTACCGGACAGCGTGACTGTGACTCTCACGATCAACTCCACCGTACGCGCGAGTGCCACATGGACGGGCATCGATTGGGGAAACGCTTCGACTCGCCGCGTCGTGCTCGGCTTCGACGCGATCAATGATTCGTCTGGGCACTACCCATGGACGGCGCAGGCGTCGAGCTGGTACGGCTTGACGCGCTACAATAGTAGTGCGACGCCAGGATCGCTGGCGATCGTGAATCGTGCGCGCTCGAACTTCGGCGCCGGCTGGTGGCTCGCGGGGCTGGAGAAGCTGTACACACTCGCATCGGATGGCAGCAAGCTCTGGATTGGTGGCGACGGAAGCACCCGCCACTTCAATAACATCTCAGGCGTGAGCAACGCCTGGGCCGTGGGAAAGCTGAATAGTCCCGACAGTCTCACCTTCGACGGGACATACTATCACCACATCCTGCCGCACGGGCTCACCGTGTTGTTCGACGCGACGGGCCGCCACGTGAAGACGATCAACCGGCTCAAGGACACGACGACGTTCTTCTACACCGGCCAGCGGCTGGATTCTCTCCAGGTCCCGCCGACCGCGCTCGGCAAGCGGTATGTCTTCACGTACGACGCTGCCTCGCCCAACCGCCTACTCAGTGTTGCGGCACCGCGCCTTCCATCGCGCACTCGGCTCACGACTTTCACGACCTCTGGCGGCCGCATCACCGCGATCAAGGAGCCCGACAGCACAGTCGTCGGTTTCGGGTATACGCTCGGGGACACGAACCGCATCACCTCGAGAACAGATCGAAATGGCGTCGTTGGCACCTTCGCCTACAACGCCGCCAAGATGCTCGTGCGCGACAGCATCGATATGGACACGACGGGCGCGCCGATCGTCACCAACTTTCGGCCATATGAATCCGTCGGCTGGGCACCGTCGTCGGCGGACACCGCACTCACCTATGGCTTGATAGATGGTCCGCGCACGGATGTCGGCGACACCACACTCTTCTGGCTCGACCAGTTCCAGGAGCCGCGTCACATTCGAAACGCGCTCGGCCAGGATACCTATCTCTCACGAGCGAACGCGACCTATCCGGCGCTCGTCACGCGCATGCAGGCGCCGAACGGGCGTGTGGTGCTCGCGACATATGACGGACACGGTAACGTTGCGACGTCCACTGATTCGGGGACGTGCATCTCCGGCACGTGCGCCACGACGTCGTATGTCTGGGATCAGAAGTGGGACTTCGTTCGCAAGGTGACAGCTCCGATGGGCGAGGTGTCGCTTTCGAGCTATGACCAGGCTTTTGGGAACAAAGACTGGCAGTCGATCGACGCGGACTCCGCGATTCGAACCCATCGCGTGAGCTTTACGTATGACACCACCTGGCACTTCGCATCGACGGTCCAAGAGCCGCTCATCACCGGCCAGCAGCGAATATGGTACAACGGGGCCGGGAACCTCGACTCGGTCAAGAGTCCGACCAACATTCCCACCCGCTTCTATTCCGACTCGCTCGGCCGCGACACCCTGGACAAGTCCGCGATTGACTACGGCGATACGACGTGGGTCATGTCCACGACGACGTACAACGTGTCCGATCAGGATATCCTGAGCAAGTCGTATTCGTTTCCCCTTCGCCTCGATTCGGGCACGACGATTCACGGCAAGCTGTTCGATCCGGAAGGAAACGTGCTACGCGATTCGGTAATCGCGTCGCCCGACACCAATCACATCGGTTGGGTGAAGCACGTCTGGGCGTACGATCGTGCAAACCGAAAGCGAACGGAATATCCGCAAGGGCCGGTATACGGGCACGAGACCTTCACGTACGACGCGGCCGGCAACGTCGTGAGCTGGCTCCCGCGCGCGGGAAACTCGAATACGACGACGTACGATGTGCTCAATCGGCCAACACGACGCGTGGTGCCGTCGCTCGGCATCGGTGGCCTCGACCGCTACACCTACGGCTCGAGCTTTCTCGCCGATACGCTCACCTTCACGTACGACGTCGCCGGCAACACGTTGACGGCGAACAATGTGTTCGCCAAGATCTCGCGCGCCTACAATCTCAACGGCTCCCTCGCGGCAGACACCGAGCGCGTGCGAGAGAGCGATTCCGCATCGACAATCTTCTCGCACATCTACGGCACACGTTACGGCTACGATCTCGAGGGCCGCCGCAGCTGGTTCAAACACCCTGCGACGCTGGCATCGGCGGGTACCGACAGCGTCGCGTATGCGTATGATGCGCTTAGCGGCATGCTCAAATCGGTGCGCGACCCGTACGGGAATCTGTTTGGCTTTTCGTACGATGCGGCTCTGCGGCTGTCGAGCGACACCGCCACGATGACGACTGGTACCGTCCTGCTTCAAACCCGCAGTTACGACAACGAAAGTCGAATGGTGGGGCACCGAGAGACGCAGAACGGCTCGACAATCATCCAGGACTCGCTCTTCTACGACGCGCGAAACAAGCAGACTTCGGCAACATTTCTTACAGGCAGCGAGACCAACACGTATTCAAAAATTGGCGCGCTCGCCCAGCACGTAGGCCCGACATCCAATGATACCGTCATCACGGACGCGCTCGGGCATCAACGTTCACACGCGATGCAGCTTCAAGGGTATACCTCGAGCACCATGCTTTACGATGCGGCTGGCTCTGCGGAACTCGTAACAGTTGCAGGCGCACGCCCGGGCGGAATGAAAGACACGACGGGCAATACGTACGATTTGGCGGGTTCACTTTGGAATGCAACCAATCGTCGTGAGATTGCCGCTTCGGGAATCGGCCATGTCGTCCCGTACTTTGCACGTACGCGCACGTGGAGCCGATATGGAAGCAACCTGCAGCTGATGGCCGTGGAGACTCGCTTCGACACCGTCGACGCAACGATCGTGTACGGACCCACGACCTACTACGAGCGAGAAGAGTATCGTTACGACGCGCTGGGCCGCCGAATCTGGCGCCGGCTGATTCGGCCCACAGGGCTATGCAGCAAGATGAACTTCGCCTCCGGCTGCCTGAGTGTCGTCGAGCGCACGGTGTGGGACGGCGATCAGGTGCTCTGGGATATTCGGTCCGATGGCGGAGAGGGGGCAAGTACCACCGCAATGGAGGTCGACGCCTCTGGAGTGCGCACTACGCCAGCACTCGAGGGGCGCGTCTTCTATACACATGGCCCCGGAATCGACCATCCGCTGTCGATCGGTCGGCTCGACGCGAATGTGACGGCGATCGTTCCCGAATACGATTGGAAAGGAAATGCGATTTCTGGCTACTGCACTGCGGGAACGCTCTGCACGCAGTTGCAGTGGCCCGAGAAGCTCGAGTCGCCGTGGGATCAGGATCCGCTGCCGGCGAGTGGACCGACAGTATGGGGGGGCGACCTCATCGACACCCATAAAGACGGGTCGGGCTTTGTCTACATGCGCAATCGCTACTATGATCCGAGTAGCGGGCGGTTCACGCAAACCGATCCGATCGGGCTTGGGGGTGGACTCAATGCTTACGGATTTGCCAATGGGGACCCGGTTAACTTCTCCGACCCCTTTGGACTTTGCCCTATTCCGGCTTCTGACTGTCCTCCGGGCTATTTCACTGCTGCCTTGGGAACAGGCGGAGCGATTGTAGGTGGAATCGCGGGAGGCGTGACTGGGGCTGTAGTGTCAGTTCCGACCCTCGGCCTTACTGCGCCGGCCACAATTCCTAGCGGAGCTCTTGGCGGCAGCGCCGCAGGATTGGCAGCTGGGGCATTCGTTGGATCCGGTTTGGATCTCGGCGTTGCGCTATCAAAGACTGGGCTCGGCAGGGCTATACACAGGATAATCACCGGCATCGCGATTTGGGGCGGTGAAGGAATGGATGACAAACAACTGGACATGCGCAACAACAAACAAGGCGAAGAGCAAGCAGAAGACAAGAAGGTTGAACGTAAGCCTAAGACACCACCTGGAAAGAAACCTGAAGCCGATCAATAACCTGCCGAATCGAGATGATTAGTTGACACTCCGCCCTGTAGTGTTGTTAAGAGCCCTTATTCATCTCTTCTTCTTGCCCGTGAGAGAGGCCGCCCTTCGCATTGGTTTACTGGCGTTTTCGAAAACACAAATAGAAGGTTTTGATGTAGTTGATTGGGCCGGACTTGAGGGTTCGTTCTCTACTTGCGTCCATCGACTGAAAACCGCACTTCAACTGATAAGAGAGAAAGATCCTCGACGTTTCAAACGAGTTCAACGCGATGTCCGGCGATTCCTTGTAGCAGAGACATCGGGAGAAGAATTCCTCCCAAGCATTCGAGCGTGCCTCATTACCATTACGACCTTGAAGAGCCGGACGACCGAGGAAATAGCCATGACGATTGTGCACGAGGCCACCCATGCTCGTTTTCATTCTCGCGGCATCGACTATAGCTATCGACGTCGCGCGCGTATTGAGGAGGCTTGCGTGGCTTCGGAAATCGCATTTTCCTCCCTGCTCCCAAATGGAAAACCCTTGGCGATCCAAGCACGCGCGAAGCTTGATAGACAATGGTGGACGAGGGAAAATGAACTGACTCGGCGATTGCAAGATCTAGAGCTACTGGGATGGCCGTCTTGGTATAGACAGCTCTATGCATTTTTGTATAGACCCTGATGACAGACGCCATGTCCTGTTACTGAACCGCCCCGGGATTGCCGGAGGCTCCCAATCGTGAGAGGATGGGAGCATGACAAAACGGGAGCGGTTTTCTCCTGAGGTCAAGGAGCGGGCAGTCCGGCTGGTGCAGGAGCATCAGGCGGAGTA
>JACCWE010000148.1 GCA_013697785.1 Gemmatimonadaceae bacterium | reverse complement strand
AACGGCGCCGAGCGTCCGCTCAAGCTTCTCGCGCAGCGCCACGATCTCGTCGCGGTGACGGTGGAGGATCCGCGCGAGCTGTCGCTCCCCGACATTGGGCTCGCGCGCTTTTCGAATCCCGAAACCGGTGCGACAGTCGAGGTGAACACGAGCGATCCGCGCGTCCGCGCCGGCTACGATGACGCGCTCCGCAACGAGCGGGCGGCACGCACGCAGCTGCTGCGGCGCCTCGCGATCGACGAGATCGCGGTGCGCACCGATCGCAGCTACGTCGAGCCGCTGCTCAGATTCTTCCGGCGACGCAGCATCAGGCGGCGGCGGTGATCGCGCTCGCGCTGCTCCTCGCGCTGCAGGGCGCCTCCCAGGGCTCGCCTCACGACTCGGCCGCGGTGCAGATGGGGACGAGCGTTATGCCCGATACGGTCACCGTCGGCGAGCACTTCGTCGTACGCGTCCGCGTCCGGGCACCGAAGGGCGCAGAGATCGGCTTCCCCGTGGGCCCGGACAGCGGCGTCGCTGTCGAGGCAGTCGATCCGCGTCGTGAAGCGCAGAACAGGGACACGACCGCCGTCGAGCGCACCGCGACCTACAGGCTCGTCGCCTGGACCGTCGGCGCGCAGCGCGTCACGCTCGGCACTCTCGTCGTCTCCGCTGGTGGCGTGGATCGCAGATTCGAGGTGCCGGCGATCCCGATCGTCGTGAAGAGCGTTCGCCCCGCGGATTCCACTGGGAAGATCCCGAGGCCCGCGCGGAGCGTGATGCTCGCGCCGCCGCTGCTCTGGCCGTGGATCGCCGGGGCGCTGGTGCTCCTCGCGCTCGCGCTCTGGATGCTGCGGCGCATGCTACGGCGGCGTCCGAAGGAGATTCACGCTGGCACGGGCGCACTCGCCGATGCAGAGCGCGACTTCGCGCGCATCGACGAGCTCGCCCTCATCGACGCCGGTGAGCGCGGCCGCTACGTCGCGCTGCACATCGACGTCCTTCGCGAGTATCTCGCCGCGCGCATTCCCGAGGCCGCGCGCTCGCTCACATCGACGGAGCTCCTTGCGGTGCTGAGCGCGGATGCGCCGGTCCCGCTGCCGCGGCTCGTCCCCGTGCTCGCCGCCGCCGATCTCATCAAGTACGCCGATCGCCCCGTCACCGCCAGCAAGGCCCGTGAGCTCGCGTCCGAGTCGCGCGGAATAGTCGGCGCAGTCGAGGAAGCGGTGCTGCATCGCGTCCCGGCGGCCCCGACGACTTCGAAGCCGGAGAAGGCGGCCTGATGGATCTCATCGACATACCCGCCATCGATTTTGCGTCGCCGTTCGTGCTGCTGCTGCTGCTGCTCATCCCCATCTGGTGGCTCTGGAGGCGCGGTCGGCGCGCGCCCGCGATCATCTTCTCGCGTGCGGACGTCCTCGCCCGCGGGCACCGTGGCGGCGCCTTCACCCGGCGTCTGCTCGGCACGCTCCGCATCCTGCTCCTCGCGGGGTTGATCGTCGCGCTCGCGCGTCCGCGCTCCGGCGCGCACACGGAGAACGTCGACAGCGAGGGGATCAACATTGTCGTCGCCATCGATCTCTCGAGCTCGATGCTCTCCGAGGACTTTCAGCCGCAGAACCGCCTCGAGGTGGCGAAGGACAAGGTTAAGCAGTTCATACTCGGCCGGAAGAGCGATCGCATCGGGCTCGTCGCCTTCGCGGGTGAGGCGCTGACGCAGGTGCCGCTCACCGTCGACTATCCGGTACTGCTCGCGGCCGTCGACAATCTACAGGCGGGGCAGCTCGAGGACGGCACGGCCATCGGCACAGCCATCGCGACGGCCGCGAATCGCCTTCGCGGCGCACCGGGCCACTCGCGCGTGTTGATCCTGTTGACCGATGGCGAGAATAATCGCGGCGCGATCGATCCGCGCACCGCGGCGCAGGCGGCGGCGGCGGTCGGCGTGAAGATCTACACGATCGGGGCGGGCACGATCGGGATGGCGCCGGTACCGGTGGGACGCGGGCTCATGGGAATGCGCTACGAATATCGCCCCGTCGAGATCGATGAGGCGCTGCTCCGCGATGTCGCCACATCGACGGGCGGGCGATACTTCCGCGCGGTGGATGCGGCAGCGCTGCAACGCATCTACCAGCAGATCGATCAGCTCGAGCAGGAGCCGGTGCGAGCGCACCAGTACGTGCGCTACACCGAGGAATACCACTGGCCGCTCGCGGTCGCGCTCATCGCGATCGCGCTCGAGGCGCTCCTGGGCGTGTGGCGGGGACCGCTGCCGTGAACATCCCGTACATGGATGTGCCGTGGGCGCTCTGGGCGGCGCCGGGGCTCGCGCTCGTGGTCGCGCTGCTCGTGCTCTGGTCGTACCGCCGGCGCGCGCTTCGGCTGCGCCGCCTCGCGTCGTCGGAGCTGCTCGCTCGTCTGGTGCCGCCCACGGCCACGCGCATTCCGTGGCAGCGCGCGCTGATCCAGTTCGCGGCGGTGCTGTGCGCGGGAATCGCCTACGCAGGGCCCCGCTGGGGCACCGAACAGACGCTCGAGCGCGGCAGCGGAGTCGACATGGTGCTCGCGCTCGACGCCTCGCTCTCGATGCTCGCGACCGATGCACGGCCGAATCGTCTTGAGCGTATGAAGGAGGAGTCGCGCAGGCTCCTGGCGCTCTCCACTGGCGATCGTGTCGGCCTTCTCGCTTTCGCGGGGCGCAGCTACATCCTCACGCCGCTCACTGTGGATCGCGGCGCGCTCGAGCTCTTTCTCGACAACCTCGATCCGTCGGTCGTCGGGCAGGCGGGAAGCTCTCTCTCGCGAGCGATCAGGCAGGGCACCGATCTCCTCGTTGCGACGCAGACGACCAGTGATCGCGCGCTGATCATCATGAGCGACGGCGAGGCGTTCGAACCACCGGAGGAAGTGATCGCGGCCGCGGCACATGCGGCGGAGGCTGGGGTAACGGTGATCGCTGTCGGTTTTGGAACGGAGAAGGGATCGACGATTCCTGTGCGCACGGCGCAGGGAACTCAGGCGAAGCGTGATGAGAATGGGCAGATCGTGACGACGCACTACACCCCGAACTTGCTCAAGGACGCAGTCACCGCCGCACACGGCGTCTTCATCGACGCGGCCGCGACGGACAAGGCCGTGCGTATCCGCGGCGCGCTCGCGCTCTTGCGCAAACAGGCACGCGCAACCGAGAGCGAGACCGCGCGCCGCGCGCGGTTCCAGCTCTTTCTCATCCCGGCACTCCTGCTCGTGCTGCTCGACAGCGTGCTGAGCACGCGACGCGGCCGCACGAAGCGTGCGCCTGCCGCGGCGACGGCGACCGCGCTCGCCTTCCTCCTCCTCGTGATTCCGACGCGTGCGCGCGCAGAGACCGGCGACGATGCCGATCAGCTCTACCGCTCCGCGCGCTATCCGGAGGCGGCGGCGGCGTATCAGCGCGAGATCCAGGAGCATGCGGATTCGCCACGCCTCGAGTTCAATCTCGGCACCTCGCTGATGCAGGCCGGCCAGCTCGACGAGGCGATAGCAGCACTCGAGCGCGCCGCGACGTCGACTGGCTCCGCCGAGCTTCGCTACAACGCGCTCTACAATCTGGGCCTCGCCTATCTTCGTCAGGCTCGCGATGCGAAGGCGGACCAGCAGACGAGCGCGTACGCGTCATCGGCGGAAGCGTACAAGCGCGCGCTGCAGCTGCGGCCGAGCGAGGTTGCGGCGAAATGGAACTACGAGCTCGCGTCCGAGGAGAAGTCGAAGTCGTCCGGCGGCGGGGCGAGTCAGCAGCAGCAGCAGCAACAGCAGCAGGAGAAGCAGCAGCCGAAGTCCGGCGCGCTGGACAAGCGCCAGGCCGAGCAGCTGCTCTCGAGCGCCCAGCGCGAAGAGCGCGACGTGCAGGCGAAGAAACAGAAGGAGAATCAGCCGGAGCGTCCGCCGGCGGGGAAGGACTGGTGATCGGCGCCCTGATCGCGATCTGCGCACAGCTCCACGCGCCGCAGCATGCAGCACGCGAGGCCTCGCCGCACCAGGTCGTTGCGCGCGATGCGCCCGCGATCGTCACGCGAGCGGTCCTCGACACGAGCGCGCTCGTCAACTTCCGCGTGCTCGTCCAGCCGGAAACGATCTACGTCGGACAGCAGGCGAACTACCAGCTCGGCGTCTTTCTCGACGAAACGGTGCGCGATCGGATGCGCAGCATGGAGGCGCTCGCACCCGAGATGCGCTCGATGATGGCGTACGAGCCGCCGGCACCCCTCTCCGGCTTTCCGCTCCGCAACGCGCAGGGTCATCGCTACGAAGCGCACGTCTACCAGCGCCCGATCTTTCCGCTCAGCGCAGGGCGCGTCGCGATTCCGCCGGCGCGGCTGCTCTACGCAATGCCGCTGTCGTATTCGTTCTTCAGCCGCGAAGAAAGCTTCGAGCTGCGCAGCGACAGCGCAGTGGTGATCGCACTCGAGCCACCGGAGGCGGGCCGCCCCGCCGACTGGTCGGGCGCCGTCGGCGATCTTCGCCTGAGCGCGGCGGTGGACAGCGCGGCCGCGCGCGTCGGCGACGCCATGCGGCTCGTCGTGCGCGTGAGCGGGCAGGGGAACGTCAAGCTCTTTCCGCGGCCGGCGCTCGCGCTCAGCTGGGCGACGGCGACCGCCGAGGGCGAGCGCGTGATGATGAGCACGGACTCGATGCACATCGGCGGCACCAAGGAATTCGACTGGGTGATCACCCCGCGAGTCCCGGGGCGCGTCGAGGTGCCGCCGCTACGCTATCCGTACTTCGATCCAGCTGCGCGGCAGTATGAGATTGCGGAAAGCACGCCGCTTGCGATCTACATCGCGGCGGGAAATCTCGCCTCGTCGGACACGAGCACGGCATCGACCGCGCCGCGCTGGATGCTGCGCCCCTCGTATCGCGGGGCGCTTCTGCCGCCCCTCTATCGCTCGCAGTCGCTCCTGCTCGCGCTCCTCCTTCTTCCGCTTCCCGTGCTCGTGCTCGCGAGCACGCGTCGTCCGCGCAAGCGCACCGTGCGCACAATTTCACACGCGGCGACGCTCCGCACGCTCGCTCGAACCGAGTCCACGATTCGCGAGGCGCGTACCGTGCGACGCACCTTCCTGAGCGCCGCCGCCGATCGGCTCGGTGCATCGGCGACGATGATCGCCGAGCCCGCGGCGCTCAGGCAAGTCGCGCTTCGTGCCGGCGTGACGCCCGAGACTGCGGAGCGCGCGCAAGCATTCGTCACCGAGCTCAACGCCGCGTCGTTCGACGTCCGAGGCGAGTGGGCGAGCGATGGCGTCTCACGCGCCTACGATCTCTATCGCGCCATCGATCGCGAGGCGCGGCCGCGCCGCACGCCGCGCGTGCCAATCGCCATCGCAACGGCGGTGCTCGTACTCGCCCTCGCAGTCGGCGCTCATGCCGCCGACGGAGCCCACGCGCTCTTCGCTCGGGGCTACGATGCGTACGCGCATGCCCAGTACACCGCCGCCGCCAACGACTTCGCCGACCTCGCCGCGCACGAGCCGCGCGCCCCCGATGCCTGGGCCAACCTCGGCACCGCCGCCTACTCCGCCGGCGACACCGCGCGCGCGATGATCGGCTGGGAGCGCGCACTCAGACTCGAGCCGCTCGCCACCGACGTTCGCGACCGACTCGACCTCATCGCTCCGACTGCGCCCTCCTCACCGGGCTTCGTCCCGGCGATGCCGCCGCTGCCACTCGCTTTGGTGGCTCTCCTGCTCTGGCTCGTCGCGTGGCTTTCGCTCGCGTGGCAGTCGCGCAAGCGAGGCGCGGCGGTGCCGCCGCTCCGGCTCGTGATGCCGTTCGTCGCCGGTTGTGCGGCCCTGTGCTTCGCGGGTGCCACCGAGCTCCTCGATCGGCGTATCAACGCGACGGATCTCGCCGTCGTCGCGAAGGACGCACCGCTGCACGTGCTTCCCGCGCTCGCCTCCGATCGCGGCGCCACCCTCCGTACGGGCGACATCGCGCGCGTGCTCGAGGCCGAGGGCGCATGGGCGCGCGTCACCGCAGACGGTGGGCGCGAGGGCTGGATGGACGCCGCCGCGCTCGCCCGCATCCCGCACGACTGACGCCGCTCCTCCACTCCCGATAAGTTTTCGGGATGTCCCGGATCGCCGTACTCGCACGCACCGTCGTCGACCAGATCGCTGCCGGAGAAGTCGTCGAGCGCCCTGCATCCGTCGTGAAGGAGCTCGTCGAGAACTCGCTCGACGCCGGAGCCACCACGATCGATATCGTCGTCGACGACGGCGGCCGTGCGCGCATCCGTGTCGCCGATGACGGCTCCGGGATGGAGCGCGCCGATGCCGTGCTCGCACTCGCGCGTCACGCGACCTCCAAGATCAACGTCGCCGACGATC
Source organism: Gemmatimonadaceae bacterium (assembly GCA_013697785.1). Lineage (GTDB taxonomy): Bacteria > Gemmatimonadota > Gemmatimonadetes > Gemmatimonadales > Gemmatimonadaceae > FEN-1250. The sequence goes on along the minus strand of JACCWE010000148.1, from coordinate 3,620 downwards.
TCGTAGGTGTTGGCTCCTTCGGCTTTCGCGGCGAAGCGCTCCCGGCCATCGCCTCCGTCTCGGAGATGGATGTCGAAACCGCATCCGCCGATGGCGCCGGCACGGCCATTCGCGTCCTCGGCGGCGAGATGGGCGAGGTGCGTGACGCGGCGCGACGTCGCGGCACGACGATCACGGTCTCGCGTCTCTTCTTCAACGCGCCATCGCGCCAACCATTCCTTCGCTCCGCACGCTCCGAGTGGCGCGGCATCAGCGAGGTCGTCACCGCGCTCGCGCTCACGCGTCGCGATGTACGCCTGACTGTCGTGCACGACGGGAAGCAGGTCGTCGCGCTCCCGCCCGCGCCTTCGCTCCAAAGCCGCCTCGCCGGACTCTGGGGCGCGCCGTTCGCGGAGCGCCTCGTGCCAGTGGATGCGGTGCAGGGCGCGATTCACGTGTCCGGGCTCATCGAGCGCCCCGCCGATGTCGGTACGGCGGGACGCCGCCTTTTTCTCACCGTGAACGGCCGCGCGATTCGCGATCACGGCATCGTGCGCGCGGCCGAGCAGGCGTACCGCAGCACGGTGCCAGCCGGCGCGCGCCCGACGCTCTGTCTCGATGTCGTCGTCCCGGGCGATCTCGTCGACGTCAACGTGCATCCGATGAAGGCCGAGGTGCGCTTTCGCGACCGCTGGATCGTCGAGCGCGCCGTCGAGCACGCGGTGCGCCACGCACTCGGCGGCAGCGCGAGCGCCGCGAGCGTCGGTCCGCGCGCGTGGGCGTACCCCACATCGTTCGCGGCGCCCGCATCGGTCGATGTCGAGATTCTCTCACCGCCCGCGCCCCTCGAGGAAGGCTTCCTCGCCCAACCGACCACGGACTTCGTCACCGCAGCGGACAGTTCGTTCGTCGCGCCGACACCGGAGGTGCCGCCGCTCCTGCAGCTCGCCCGCATGTATCTCATGTTCGAGGGCGAGGGCGGCGTCGTGCTGATCGATCAGCACTCCGCGCACGAACGCGTGCTGTACGAGCGCTTCATGCGCACGCTCGAACAGGGCGAAACGCCGTCGCAGCGACTGCTCTTCCCGATCACGCTGCATCTCGGTCCGGCTGAAGGCGACGCGTTCGAGGCGCACCAGGAGCTCTTCGCCAAGCTCGGCTTCGAGATCGAGGGCTTCGGCGGTCACACGCTGATCGTGAACAGCGTGCCGATGCCGCATCCGCGCTTCGATGCGCCGCGCTGCCTCCGCGAGACGCTCGACGCGCTCTCCGGCGATCGCGATGCCGGCGTCGCGACACGTCACGAGCGGCTTGCGGCGACGCTTGCCTGCAAGGCGGCGATCAAGGCGGGTGAGCAGCTCTCACCGGGCGAGATGCGCGCACTCTTCGTGGCGCTCGCGGCCACGACACTCCCAGCCCACGACGTGCATGGGCGCAGCACGATCGTGCAGCTCCCCTGGTCCGAGATCGAGCGGCGATTTGGACGAAGCTGAACCGCTGCGCATCATCTGCGGGCCAACGGGAGCGGGAAAAACCGCGCTCGCGTTCGCGCTCGCGCGCGCGCACCCCGCGATGATCCTGAGCGCCGACTCGCGCCAGATCTACCGCGGCTTCGACATCGGCACCGCGAAGCCGACGAAGCGCGAGCAGCGCCAGCTTCCGCATCGCGGGATCGATGTCGTCGAGCCGACCGAGCGCTACTCGGCGGCGAAGTGGGCCGAGTCGGCGCGTACATGGATCGACGAAGCGATTGCGGAGATGCGGACGCCGCTCGTCGTCGGTGGCGCAGGTCTGTATTTGCGCGCCCTCACCGATCCACTGTTCGACGAGCCCCCGCTCGACCCGGAGAAGCGCGAGGCGCTCGACGCCGAGCTGGGCGCGCTGAGCGTCGACGAGCTGCGCCGCTGGTGCATCGAGCTCGATCCACCGCGCGCGCACCTCGGCCGCACGCAGTTGCTGCGCGCGATCACCGTGGCACTCCTCTCGGGCACGCCGATCTCCGCGTGGCACGCGCGCGAGCCCCGCGCGGCTGGGCTGTCGGCGCGGTATCTTGTGGTGGATCCCGGCGTCGCCCTCTCGGCACGACTCGACGAGCGCTTCGCCGCGATGCTCGAGGCCGGCTGGGAGCGAGAAGTGGTGAGGCTCGCGCGCACGGTTCCAGCTGATGCACCGGCGTGGAACGGCACCGGCTACAAGTGGATTCGCTCGGCCGTGGCCAAGGAGATCCCGCGCGAGGACGCGCTCGCGAAGGTCCGCGTCGACACGCGGCAGTATGCGAAGCGGCAGCGCACGTGGTTCAGGCACCAGCTCCCCGCCGCGAGCGTTACACGAATCGATCCGGGCGTGGCGGATGCGCTCGAGCTTGCGGAAAGATGGTGGAACGCTACCGATGACGGAGGAATGCTGGCGTGAAGATCGGCATCACCTGCTATCCGACGTACGGCGGCTCCGGTGCCGTCGCGACCGAGCTCGGCATCGCGCTCGCTGCGCGCGGCCACGAGGTCCATTTTATCACGTATCAGCAGCCGTTCCGTCTGCGCGGTTTCACCCCGGGGATCTTCTATCACGAGGTGGACGTCGTTCGCTATCCGCTCTTCGAATATCCGCCCTACGATCTCGCCCTCGCCGTGCGCATCCACGAGGTGGTGCGCGACCACGAACTCGAGCTCGTACACGCGCACTACGCGATCCCCCACGCGACGAGCGCGTGGATCGCGCGTGAGATGCTCGAGGATTCGGGGAGCTCGGTGCAGATCATCACGACACTTCATGGCACCGACATCACGCTGATCGGTCAGGATCCTTCGTTCCGCACGATCACCAAGTTCTCCATCGAGCGCTCGAATGGCCTCACCGCGGTCTCCGAGTACCTGCGCCGCGAGACGATCTCGACCTTCGGTTGCAATCAGTGCAAGGTCCAGGTGATCCACAACTTCATCGATCCGCTCGTCTACAAACGGTCGCGCTACAAGCAGGTGCTGCGGCAGCAGACGGGTGAGGGGAAGCGCATCCTTCTCCACGTCTCGAACTTCCGCCCGATCAAGCGCGTGCGCGACGTCGTTCGCATCTTCGCGGGAATTCAACGCGAGGTGCCGAGCGTGCTCTTCATGGTGGGCGACGGTCCGGATCGCACGGCCGCCGAGGAAGAGGCGCGGTTGCTCGGTGTCGAGCGCTCGGTGTTTTTCCTCGGCAAGCTCGACTCCGTCGCGCCGCTGCTCGCGAGCGCCGAGCTGTTTTTGCTGCCGAGCACCAATGAGTCGTTTGGTCTGAGCGCTCTCGAGGCGCTCGCGTGCGGCGTCCCTGTCGTCGCGTCGAACGCGGGCGGCCTTCCCGAGGTCATTCGCGATGGCGTGACCGGCGCGCTGCGCCCTGTGGGTGACGTCGAGGGAATGGCGGCCGCGGGTATCGCGATTCTTTGCGATCAGGAGACGTGGCAGGCAATGAGTGATGCGGCCGCGGCGGATGCGCACTCGCGCTTCGCGCTCGAGAACATCGTCGCCGAATACGAGAGCTTCTATGCGCGCACCCTCGCGACGCGAGTTTAGCGCCGCGCTCCGCCTCGCGCGGTGGACGAACGCGCTCACCGCGGCTGCGGGCGTGCTCGTCGGCGCGTGGTGGGCCGCGAGCGACCTCGCGCCGCT
>JACCWE010000141.1 GCA_013697785.1 Gemmatimonadaceae bacterium | reverse complement strand
ATTTATCGAATCCTATGAACCCCGGCATTGACGCCCTGTTGAACCGGGCCCGCAAGGTGCGCGACGATCTCGCGCTGCCCGAGGCTGCGAAGTCCGAGTCGCGGCGTGACAAGCGCACGGCGGAGCTCAGCGATCCCGGCATTTCTGCGTCGGTCTCGGCCGCGCTCGACTGGCTCGGCGCCGCCCAGGACAATTCCCTCTCGAACGACGGCGGGATAGCGCGCGACTACAGTCTCGTCTCGGGGTGGCGAGCGTCATATCCCGAGACGAGCGGCTACATCGTCCCCACTCTTCTGCGCGGACAGCCGGGACATTCGCCCGAGGTGCATCGCGAGCGCGCGCGTGTCGCTCTCGATTGGCTGGTATCGATTCAACTGGATGGCGGCGGCTTTCAGGGCGGCGTCATCGGGCAGACACCGGTGGTCCCGGTCACCTTCAACACCGGGCAGATTCTCATCGGCCTCGCGAGCGGCGTCGCCGAGCTTGGCGATGAATATCGCGCTTCAATGTGCGCGGCCGCCGATTGGCTCGTGAGCACGCAGGACGACGACGGCGCATGGCGCAGGAATCCCACGCCATTCGCGAAGGCCGGTGAGAAGGCGTACGAGACACACGTCGCGTGGGGGCTGCTCGAGGCCGCACGCATGGAGCCGTCGCGCGGATACGGCGATGCCGCGCTCCGGAACATTCGCTGGGCACTCGGCAAACAGCGCGACAACGGCTGGTTCTCCGACTGCTGCCTCAACGATGCATCGCAGCCGCTCACGCACACCATCGGCTACGTGCTCCGCGGTGTGATCGAGGGCTACCGCTACTCGCACGACGCCGCGCTGCTCGGTGCTGCGCTTCTCACTGCCAACGGTGCAATGTCGGCGTTGCGCGCGAGCGGCTTTCTTCCGGGACGCCTGCGCGAGGATTGGACGGCCGCGGTAAAGTGGGCGTGTCTCACCGGCTCCGTGCAGATCGCGCACTGCTGGCTCCTGCTCCACCAGATCACGGGCGACGAGAAGTTTCTCGACGCTGCGCGCCGCACGAATGCGTACGTGCGCGCGCGCGTGCGCGTGGACGGCGCGACGGAGCTGCGCGGCGGCGTGAAGGGCTCGTTCCCCGTCGATGGCGAGTACGGGAAGTTCGAGTACCTGAGCTGGGCGGCCAAATTCTTCATCGACGCGAACATCCTCGAGCAGGAAGTGGTCTCCTCGTCGAGCGGCGCTGGTGCCTGACGCCGCAACGTCCCCCGCTCCGTCGCAGCGCGATGGAGCGGGGGGCGCGCCCACCGTCATCGTCGTTGGTGCAGAGCCCCGCAAGCTCGTGACGATCGCTCGCTCCCTGCACCGCGCGGGGGTGCGCTGCATCGTGGCGACGCCGCGCGGCCAGCCATTGACCATATCTTCACGCGCGATGGAGGGCGCGGTTGCCCTGCGCGGCGATCTCGCCGAGCAGGCGGCGATGCTCGGAAGGCTCGCGCGATCGGAGGGTGCGGGATGGGTCGTGCCGACGAGCGACACGTCACTGCAGATCGTCTGCGCCGCGTACGATGACCTCATACGCTTCTGCGCCGTCGGCGCGCCGCATCCGTCGATCGTTCAGCGCGTGCTCGACAAGGCGATCACCGTCCAGGCTGCAGAGAGAGTCGGCGTCCCGGCGCCCGTGTCGCTCACGATCGAGCGCGCGACCGATCTCGACGCCGCGCTCTCGCGACTCCGCTTTCCGATCATCGCGAAGCCCGGCGACAAGAGCCGCAAAACGTCGCACACCTTCAAAACGCGGACATTCGAGAACGCCGAGGAGTTGCGCGCGGCCTTTGCTATCTGGTCGCGCTTCGGAGAGGGGCTGCTCTTCCAGTCGTATCACGGCGGACAGGGCGTCGGCATCGAGCTGCTGATCGCGAAGGGAGAGGTCGTGACGAGCTTTCAGCATCGCCGCCTGTCGGAGAATCCACCGTCCGGCGGGGTCGCGGTGGTCGCGATCGCCGAGGCCGTGGATGCGAAGCTCCTCGACTACTCGGTACGGCTGCTTCGCGAGCTGGAGTGGGATGGCGTGGCGATGGTCGAGTTTCGGCACGAGAGTGCGACGGGCGAGACTGCGCTCATGGAAGTGAACGGCCGCTTCTGGGGCTCGCTTCCGCTCAACACGATTGCGGGCGTCGACTTCCCTCTCTACGCGTGGCAGCTCTCGCAGGGCATCACCCCTTCCCCGCCCGCGTCGTATCCGATCGGTCTGCGCGTGCGCTGGACCGCCGGCGCGCTCGAGCGCGCCGGTCACGCGTTCGCGGAGCTGCCGGAGGATCGTATCAGCTTCGGCGCGGCGCTCAGGCAGCTCGTGGCCGACTTCGCGCCGGGGATCAAGTCCGCGATGTGGTCGTGGAGCGATCCGCTCCCCGCGATCCAGGAAGTCACGCGCGTGCTCGTGCGCTGGGCGAAGGATCTCGTGAAGTTCATCCTGCGTGCGATCATCCCTCGCTCGCTGCTGCAGATCGTGAAGGAGTCGCGCAATATCGCCGCCGATCGGCGCGCGGCCTATGTGAAGCGGCGTCTCCTGCACACCGTCGGCGCCGTGCGCGCCGTGACGCTTCCGTCGCCCGCGCGATCGGTGATCTTCGTCTGTCACGGCAATATTATGCGGAGCGCCGCTGCCGCGGGCTTTCTGCGCGAGGAGCTGGAGCGCGCGGGGATTGCGAACGTGGAAATCGGCTCCGCGGGGACGAACGCGCACGACGGCCGCCTCGCGGACTCGCGCGCGCAGGAAGCCGCGCGGCAGCTCGGACTTTCCCTCCGCGAGCACCGTGCGACGCGACTGACGAAGCAGCTCGTCGCCGACTACGATGTGATCTTCGCGATGGACGATCTCAACTACATCAACATCCTCACGACCTTCCCCGAATCGCACCCCAAGCTGCTTCTCTTCGGTGGAATGAACGCGTCGGGATCGTATCGCGCACACGAGATCGCGGATCCGTACATGACATCGGCGGGCGAGATCAACGCGACGATCGCGACGATCAAGCGCTACGTCGCGGCGCTCGCCCAGGCGCTCGGTGCTGGGAGCGCTTCGGCGCGCGCACCGACGAATGGGGCGGCGAGAGTTCGCCAGTAGAGGAATTCCGACACGCGCGCCATGATTAGGGGGCTGGACAGTCGTGACCCGGACTCGAAAGAGGTGTCATGGAATTCGTGAGTCGATCGGAGATCACCGCCGCCTGTAGTAGTGCGGGCGATCTGGCACGCCGCGCGATTCGCGACTCTGAGACGAGGGTCCAATGATCGTCTGGTGCGCTTACTGTCAGGCGTTCATCCGTGAGATTCCGCCGTACGACGATCCGAGCCTGAGCCACGGCATCTGTGCATCGTGCGTAGCGCGCGTCGAGCATGACGACACACTCGTCGAGCAGACGGAAGGCGTACGCCAACTGATGCACCGACTGCTCGCCGGCGCATCCAGGCGCGACCGTGCCACCTGTGATGCGCTGCTCACCGAAGCGCGAACGTTGGGCCTGCGTGCGGACTCTCTCCTTGTCGGATTGCTCCAACCGGCTCTGTACCAGGCCGGCCGCGACTGGCAGGGCGGCCGTATGTCGGTCGCCGCCGAGCACTGGCTGACCAGCTGGTGCGAGGACGCGTTCGCGTCCGTGCCGACCGTGAATCCCGGGTCGTCGCTCGACCTCATCATCTTCCAAACGCCGGGCAACAGCCATTCGCTCGGTCCGCGGTTCGCCGCGAAGATCCTGACAGCGCGAGGGCTGTCGGTGGAAGCATTCGTGCCGGAGCTTCCGCTCGGTGAAATGGCCGCATTGGTCATTGACCTTGAACCACGGGCGGTGGGCTTCTCGTGCTCGCTTCCCGATTCAGTACCAGTCGCTTGCGACATCATCGCAAAGTTGCAGGCTCGGTCCGAGCCCGCCTTCCGGTGTCGATACATTGTCTCGGGCCACGCTTTCCGCATGGGTGGCGGCCACGCCCGACCGGCCGTCGGAGCCGGGATTGATGTCGCAATGGATGTGGTGGCGCTCGCCGACGAGCTGCTCGCCGGCAAGCGGACGCGCTAACACGAGCTTGCAGTGCGTGTCGGAATCAGCCGCACCCGTGAATGCGGCGCGCACCACAATTCGCACACATGTCCGCGTGCTCGCGACTCAGCGGAATCGCGTAAGTCGATATGCCCCCGGGGTGACTCGAACACCCGGCCAACGGTTTAGGAAACCGCTGCTCTATCCACCTGAGCTACGGGGGCAAGAGTTATAAACCCACGAATACAACGTTCATCTCAAGCACTTTCCCTTTTTTTTACCTCTTTATCTTACCATTTAAGAGGCTTTCCCCCTCTGTAACCGCAGTTTTTTACCAAAGAGTCACGGGTAGGCAGGCGCATGTTGCTCAATCCGATATTCGACCACCTCTGCACGGTGGGGCCGCCTTTCCCAAATGGCCGCAGATCTTCGTGATCATTTCCGTGTCGGAGTGCCCGAGTTCGTGCTGCACGGTGAATATCTGGATCGGCGCGCCGTTATCCAAGGTCTGAAGTCGTGCGGCCGTGTAGGTGTGTCTGAGCTTGTGCCGGGTGATCGCGCACAGATCCACCTCGGGCAAGCACGCGTCTTTTATCTGAATGAAGGACTTCCGAAAGTCGGTGACCATTCCTTCCCTGCCCTCTCGGTTCTCGGCAGGGATCACCAAGTGGTGCGACTGCGCGCCCGCCTGCTGCGCGCTTCTCGAAGTACGACTCGAGCACTTCGCGCAGCTGCGGGAAGATCGGTACCGCGCGCACTGCGCGCCGAGACTTCATGCCGCGCACTCGTTCGGGCGGATCTCGAACCGTTCCTTGGTGAAGGACACGTCGCACATCTCAAGGCCCAACGCTTCGCTGAGTCGAACGCCGGTGCTTGCCGGCCCGCCTAGTGTTGCGGCTGGTGCTGTCGGCTGAAGCTGATGTCGATGCCGCCCGTGCCCTGATCGATGATGACGTGCACTGTGTCGGAGGCCACGCTGAACACGTGGTCGCCGTAGTCCGCAATCCACATCTCCTGCAACGCCCACGGGCCGGGCGTGTCCGGCACGGTGCCCTGATAGCTGTACACCGCGCACACGTTGCCATTGAACTGACAGCCCCACGTGCTGCTCACATCCGTGAAGATGTCGAACGGCGCGCTGATGCCCGCGGACCACGGAATATGCGAGCCTGCCGCCACATGCTCCCCTTCCTGCGCCGAGTTGCCGGTGGCGAAGGGCGCGCGCGACATCTCGATGTGCACCTGCGTGGCCACGTATGTTGGATTGCCTTCGGGGAACACGGTGATCGTCGTGTCGCTATTATCGCGCGAGGACCCCACCGCGTCGAGCGTGCTGCCGTGGAACGCGAGCACCGCGACGTAGTAGCCGGTGTCCGCGGGGACCTGTGCGCTCACGACCGTCTGCGCGCCCGGCACCGGGATCTTCACCGGATAGAGCTGGTTGAACGAAGATCCGTAGTTGTAGATGTGGACCAACGCGCTGTCGGCGCTGGACGGCACGTTCGACGTGCTGTTACGGGTCAAGTTGAAGTGGACGAGGCCCCGATTGGCGCTTCCGGTCGGATCGGGGAAGCTGACCGTATCACTGATCGGTCCCCCGGGTGGTGGGCCGACCGGCGTGCTGTGCTCTGTCGAACTACATGCGGCGAGGACCGCGACGAACCCTGCGATGAACCATGTTTTGGTACACGACATCTGGTACTCCCGTGGAAAGGTAGCTGGGACGATTGCACGCGCCACTACATATAGGCGCGCGTGGAACAGTCCGCTACTCCCAAGTTCATTGCTGTATTCCATGGATCGTTTGGTGGCTTCGGCGGCTTCGGCGTTCTCGATCAGGCGTGCGATGAGCGACACCGGTGCGCCGCACACGATGTAAAGCCGTCCACCCGCTTGCCCGGTCACTGCGTGATGGCCGCTTTCCGCGAGCTACTGGACGACCGCAGTTGCAAGCTTGGGTCTGGCGACGGAATAGGTGTGCTGCTTGGGCGTACGGGTGCGCTCGGGTAAAGGATGAAAAAAAGGCCCCGCGTCGTTTTCGTTGCGCTGCGGAGCGAGTTCGTATGAAGGCCAGCACGCGACCCATGGTGGTGCGGACAACGGGCGAGCAACCGTGGTGGTCGCTTCGCCAGGCGGGGCGCGTCCAGTCCACATCGAGCGGCTCGAGCGCAAAGATTCGTGGGCGATCGATGCGGCCATCGCGCGCGGGATGCGCTACCTGAGGAAGGAACACCGTTGGCTATCTTGTCGTCCGCGTCCTACGTTCGCATACTCACATTCTCACCATTTCGGAGCCCCACCTCGATGAAGCGCATTCTCTTCGCCCTCGTCGCCGCAACGCTCTCCGTCGCGCCACGCGTCGCGGCTCAGCAGGCCGATGTCATGGCTGCCGTCAATCGCTTCGGAGAGGCGTTCAACAAGGGTGACACGAAGGCGGTGAACGCTGCGTGCGCCAGCGATGCCATCATCATCGACGAATTTCCGCCATACACGTGGCATGGGCCGGCTACGTGCGGCAAGTGGATGGATGCGTACGCCGCCGAGGCAACGAAGAACAAGATCACCGACGGTCAGGTGACGCTCGGCAAGCCGCTCCACGTCGACGTCACTGCTGATCGCGCGTACGTCGTACTGCCCTCCAGGTACGTCTACAAAAAGGCTGGCAAGCCTGTGGCCGAGAATGAGTCGTTCATCACGATTTCGCTGCAGAAGACCGCCGGAGCGTGGACCATTGTCGGTTGGGCGTGGACGAAGCGGTAGCCCCGAGAATCCATTGACTACTCCCGCCGCATCTACGATTCCGCTCTCGCCGCGCGGCACGTCGCGCACCTTCTTCGGCGAGCCAATCGGGCTCGCCTACCTCGCGTTCACCGAGGCGTGGGAGCGATTCTCGTATTACGGAATGACGGCGCTCCTCGAGCTCTACATGAGCGAGGCGCTCTTTCTTCCCGGACACATCGAGCACGTTGCCGGCTTCGCGACGGTGCGTCACGCGCTCGAGTCCATCTCCGGACCGATGTCCACGCTCGGCCTCGCGTCGCAGATCTTCGGGCTGTACACGGGATTCGTCTACTTCACCCCCGTTCTCGGCGGACTCGCCGCCGACCGCTTCCTCGGCCGAAAGCGCGCCGTCGTTCTCGGCGCGATTCTCATGAGCGGCGGTCACGTCGCCATGGCGTTCGATGCATCCTTCCTGCTCGCGCTCCTGCTGTTGATCGTCGGTTGCGGACTTCTCAAGGGAAATATCTCGACGCAGGTCGGTGCCCTGTATGCGGAGAATGACGGCGCCGGCCGCACGCGCGGCTTTTCGATATTCTCGGTGGGAATCAACGTCGGCGCCGTTGCGGGTCCCCTGGTGTGCGGTTTACTCGCGCAGCGATATGGATGGCACGCCGGCTTTGGTCTCGCCGGCGTCCTGATGCTCATCGGCCTCGTGACCTACCTCGCGGGCTACCATACGCTCGTCGAGCCCGTGCCCACTTCGGCGCTCCCAATGTCCGATGCCGCGCGCGAGCCCACAGACTGGGGAACGATCGGCGCGCTCGTCGCCGTCATGGGTCTCACGATCTTCCATTCGATCGCGTACTACCAGAATTCGAACATCGCGCTCGTGTGGATCAACGCTCACGTCGATCTCGACCTGCTCGGCTTTCACGTTCCCGTGGCGTGGTTCAACTCGATCGATCCGTTCATCAGTGTCATCTCCGTGCCAGTCCTGATCGTGCTGTGGAAGTGGCAGGCGCGAGGGCGCGGAGAGCCCGGCGAGATCGCGAAGATTGCGACGGGGGCGTGGATCGCGTGCACGGCGAACGTGATCCTCTTCATCGGCTGCACGATCAGTGATCGAGTGAACGTCATTTATCCAATTGCGTATGACGTGTTGCTGGGGGTGGCGTTCCTCTACTACTGGCCGACGCTGCTCGCGCTCGTGTCGAGCGCTGCTCCAAAAAGGATCAAGGCTACGATGATGGGCACCGTCTTTCTGACGTTGTTTCTCTCGAACATCCTGATCGGATGGATCGGGGGATTCTACGAGCGCATGACGCCGGCGCAGTTCTGGGCGATGCACGCGGGAATCGCGGCGACTGGGGGCGCGCTCGCACTCCTGCTCAACAAGCCGCTCGGGCGGCGACTCGTTGGCTCGGGCAAGTGAGATCGCGGAGAGTCGCCTAGCGCACCCGGCTCGTCATGTACACTGGCTGAAGCTCCGGCGCCTCGAACTCGCACGCACGGTAGAACGCGACCGCCGCGGGATTGTCGGCGCAGACCCACACCTCACCGACGCCGTTCGTGCGCATCCACCCTTCCATGTGGTCGAGGAGCAGCCGCCCCACCCGCTTTCGCCGCCACTCACTGCGCACTCCGATCTCGTAGAGCAGAAGCTCCTGCTCGTCGCTGGAGCGAAGCGGCACCAGCAGGCAGTACAGGAATCCCGCGACATCTTCTCCATCTCTCGCGACCCAGAAGAGCACCGCAGGATCGGCCAGGAAGCGCTGCGCCGCCGCTGACGAGAGAGGCTCGAGAGGCTCGCCGCGTCCGTCGAGGTCGAAGGCCGGATCGTTGACTGCCAGGTGCTCGAGCAGCTGCGCGTCGTTGGGGCTCAGGAGTTTAATCGCTACGCTCATTCGCAATAGCTACTTTGTGGACCTGCCCTTCGCTACCTCCTTATAGAGAGTGATGAACCTGTCCGCTGCGGCAACGGGCGCATGCTGTGCGCGGACGCGCGCGCGTCCCGCGTCGATGGTTCGATCACGCAGCGCGCGATCCGCGAGGAGCCGGTCGATCTGACGAGCGAGATCCGGCGCGTCGCCGTCCGTCGCGACGAGCCCTGTCTGCTCGTCGACCACGACCTCCGGAATTCCGCCGGCCGCTGTGCCAACCACTGCGCTCCCTGCGAGCAGCGCCTCCGCCAGCACGAGCCCGAGCCCCTCGGCCTGTCCCCGCGACACGAGCGCCGTGATCGTCGCCTCACCGAATTCGGCGGGGAGCTCGTGCTGCGAGATGAAGGGTGACCAGGTGACCGCATCGCCCAGCGCTCGCTGCGCGGCGAGCGCGTGCAGCCTCATCTCTTCCGGCCCCGAACCGATGATTCGCAGCTGACATTTCACGCCCTGATCACGGAGCAGCGCGATCGCATTTATCAGCACGTCGACACCCTTCGACGCGATCAGATTTCCGGCGTAGAGCACTCGCGCCGGAGCAACCTTCGCCACAGTCGCACCGGCGGCGAAGCGCTCGATGTCGAGAGGCATTGGCGTCACCGAGATCTTGCTCGTCACCGCGGGCATCAGGCGGCGAAGATCATCCGCGAGAAATTGCGAGACCGTCGTCACCGCCGCCGCGCGCCGCATCACCGGTCCGGCGAGAACGCGCCAGTATGATTTCTCGAGGAGGCGCACATCGGTGCCGTGACTGGTCACGACGTACGGGAGCCCGAGCCGGCTCGCGATCCATCCGCCCGGCATCCACCAGTGCGCATGCACGATGTGCGGATTGAACTTCTCGGCCTCCTGCGCCGCGACTCTCCACAGCTGCGCGATGAACGGCGGGAGCATCAGCGGGGCGAGCAGCGTGGCGCGCATCGGCTGGCGCAGCGCGCCGGTGTAGCCCACGCGCTCGAGCGCGTCGGGCCCGTAGCGCGCGCGCACTACCTTCACGCCGCGCTGGATCTCGCGCAGCCCCGCGCCCGGCGCGTGCGGCGCCACGACGCGCACGGTATGGCCGAGCGTCACGGTCTCGGATGCGAGCATCGCGACGAAGGCGCCGGCCCTGTCGCCATCCCATCGCGGATAGTTGTGCGTGATCGTCAGAATTCGCATGGCGGCGTTCTGAAGGTAGCGCCGCCGCTGCCCGCGTTACAGAGCGCTCGTGCGAGCGCGCTCAGTAGCGCAGCAGCGAATGCACGCGCCGATGCCGCATCACGGTGAGTCCGGGCAGCTCCGCGAGCGCGATCAGCACGCTGCAGCCGATGAGCTCCGCGCCCGTCATTTCGATGAGATCGCACGTCGCCTTCGCGGTGCCGCCCGTCGCGAGCACATCGTCGACGACCAGCACGCGGTGACCCCATTGCAGCGTATCGCGGTGCATCTCGAGCGCGTCCGTTCCGTACTCGAGCGTGTAGTCGACCCGCTCCACCGTGTGCGGGAGCTTGCCGGGCTTCCGCACGGGGATGAAGCCCGCGCCGAGCTGCTGCGCGATCGGCCCCGCGAGAATGAAGCCGCGGCTCTCGACGCCCACCACGTGCGAGATCCTGTCGCCCGCGAATGCCGCCGCCATCGCTTCCGTCGCCCGCCGAAAGGCGCGTGCGTCGGCCAGCAGCGGCGTGATGTCCTTGAAGTCGATCCCCGGCTTCGGAAAGTTCGGGATCTCGCGAATGAATGGACGCAGAAACTGGTCGAGCTCCACGCGTGCGGCAGTGGTCACGTTCTCACCGGCGAATGACGAAGGGTTTGGGCATCACATCCTGCGCGTCGATGGGAAGCGAGCGCACCTCCTGCACACTTCCCCCTGCCGGGCCGCGTCGCACCGCAGCGAGCAGCGTCTCGATCTGGCTCGGATTCCCCGACGCCGCGAGCTCGACGCACCCATCGTCCCGATTGCGAACCCATCCCGCAATCCCGAGCCGCTGCGCGATCGTGCGCGTGAACTCGCGAAAGCCGACTCCCTGCACCCGGCCCGTCACCTCGACGTGCGCGAGCACCGGCGTCACCGACGCGATCGCAGCAGCGCGGTGAGCACCGCGGACAGCGCCGCCTCGTCACTCAGATCATCACCGGCCGGAACATCGATCCCGCCATCGCGCACGCGCGCGGCGATGCGCTCCAGCGCGTCTGCAACATCGTGCCCCGCGGCCGCGACCGGCGCATCCGCTGCAGACTCCAAGGCCGCGCGCTCCTCCGGTATCTCCAGCACCTCGCGCGCCGGTGTGAGATCCCACGGCTCCGACTCCTTGAGCTCCTCGAGCGCCTGCGTGCTCGCCGGAGTCAGTCTGCTCATCCACGGCGGCGCGATGTCCGCAATGCGCACGCTCGACGGATGCGCGGGCTCGGGATCGTGCTCGGGCTCCGGCTCGAGCGCCGCCTGCGCGTGCGAGATGGTGGTGGACGGATCGTCCGCCCACTCGAATGGCTGCTCCTCGATCGAAGGTTCACTGCCCACGAGCTCCATTGCCAGCTCGTGCTCACTCTCTCCGGCGGTAGCCGCATCCATGGCCGACTCGACGTTATCCGCCACCGACGGAGCCGCCGGTGCCGGCGCGCTCGCATCGGCGGCCGAGAAGGGCTCGGACGCCCAGAAGCTGTCGACGTTGAGACGCTGCGGCTGTTCTATCTGCTCGAACGAAAATTCGGTCGACTCGAGGCGAAGCCCGTCGATCTCGGGCGTCGCTCCGTGATCGGCGGCCGCCTTGAGCAGGCTGTTCGCATCGTCGTACGCGATCACTTCGATCGAGTGCTCGTCCGTCATGTCGGGCGTCGCGGCCGTGAGTTCGATGTCCTCGTGCTCGAACTGCTCCACAACCAGTTGATCATCATCGACGAGACTATTGCTCGCCAACAGCGACTCGGCGTCGAGCGTCTGTTCCGGCAGCAGCATCGGCGCGGGAGTCCAGTCGCCCTCGAAGTCGGGCTCCTTTTCGAAGTCCGCGTCGGCGTCGACGGTCGTTGGCAGGACGTCCTCGATCTCGGTCGACCCATCGGCCGCGCTCGACGCTGGAAGCTCGGCGAGATCCTTGGCGCCCTCCTCTTCGATCGTCGGAGATCTGTCAGCTACCGGTGCCGCGGAAGCGGAGCTCGGCGGCGTGAAGAGCTGGGCAGCCCGTCGGCGACCGAGCTCGAGCGGCCCGGTCACGCCTTCGCCGGAGTTAGGACGGGGCGAGAAGAATGGCCTTGCCGCCATCTGACGCGCGGGCTTGGGAAGGTCTTCCGGGCTGTCTTCCATCAGCACTCCTCTTGGCGCGGCGGGGGCGTCATGCTCGGCGCCTGCGTACGATGTGTTAAATGAAGCTGACGGACCAGCCTTAGCTTGGCCAGCCGTACTTCCCTATGAGCGGGACGAATCGTGCCGCCCCAATGTCACGTCGTTCCAGCTCCTCCCCCCGCTTCGTGAGCAGGGTGAGAATCTGCTCCTCCCGGTCGCCTATCGGGATCAGCATTCGCCCGCCCTCTGCAAGCTGCTCCGCGAGGGGCGTCGGCACCGTCGGTGAGCCCGCAGTCACCAGAATCGCGTCGTACGGTGCGTAGTCGCGCCAGCCGAGTGTGCCATCGCCAGCGAGAAGGGAGACATTGGAAGCGCCGGCGGCACGGATCGCGTCGCGAGCCTGCGTCACGAGCGTCCCCACCCGCTCGATGGAAAAGATCTGCGACGCGAGATGCGACAGGAGAACGGTCTGATACCCCGACCCCGTACCGATTTCGAGTACGCGTTCCTTCCCCGTCAGCGAAAGCAGCTCGAGATATCGCGCGTGCGTGCTGGGCTGCGAGATCGTCTGCCCATTGCCTATCGGGAGCGCGCTGTCTTCGTACGCGCGATGGCGCATCCCGGTCGGCACGAAGAGATGACGCGGTGTGAGATCAAAGGCGCGGAGCACCGAGAGATCACGCACCCCCTTCTCCTGCAGCGCCTCGACGAGGCGGCGCCGTCCGCCCGGCTGCTCGCCGCTCACGGCTCCGACCACCAGAGCTTCGCCTCGTCGAGCATCCGAAGGTGCGTGAGGTCCAGTGTGAGGGGCGTGACCGAGATGTAGCCGTCTTCGACCGCGCGGAAATCGGAATCCGACGGTCCGCTCCACGATGCGGAGCCGCCCCCGATCCAGTAGATCTCGCGCTTTCGCGGATCGAACATCTTCATCAGCGAATCGGAATAGACGCGTCTGCCGAGTCGCGTGAGGCGCACGCCGCGGATGTCCTTCGCGAGACGCGACGGCAAATTCACGTTGAGCAGCGTGTCGCTCGGAATGGGGAGTGTCGCGAGATGCGCGAGCAGCCGCGACACGGTCTCGATCTGATCCGTGAGCAGCGCAGGATCGGCCTTGAGCTCTCCGCCGGCGAACGAGAGCGCGATCGCCGGCACGCCGAGCGTGACGCCCTCCATCGCGGCCGCGACGGTGCCCGAGTAGAGCACATCCTCGCCCATGTTGTTGCCGTGATTGATTCCACTGAGCACGAAGTCCGGTCGCTCCGGCATCAGCGCCTCGAGCGCGAGCATCACGCAGTCGGTGGGCGTGCCGTCGACCTGCCAGCGCTTCTCGCCGCGCTCTACAGGGCGTATGGGATGGTGGAGTGTGAGCGAGTGACTCGTGGCACTCTGCTCGCGGTCCGGCGCGACTACGGTGACGTCGCCGAGCATCTCGGCGGCCTTGATCAGACAGTCGAGGCCGTGCGCCAGAATCCCGTCATCGTTGGTGCAGAGGAAGCGCATCAGAGCACTCGCCGCGCGCGATGGCGCCAGATCGTGCGCACGACACGCAGCGAGTCATCCCAGGTGCGAAAGTGGCTGGGCGCGCCGTACACCGTGGGCACCTCGACGCACGCGATGCGGAAGCCGCCCCGCACCGCCTCGATGAGGAGCTCAGTCTCGTACTCGTATCGGTCTCCACTCGCGTGACTCGCCTCGAGCACCTCGCGACGGAGGGCACGATACCCCGACTGCGCATCGGGGACGGGCACGCCGACGATCGCGCCGACAGCCGCGCTCGCGAGCGCGTTGGTGACTCGCCTGCCTATCGGCATCACGCCGCGCGTGCGCTCGCGCGCGCCGATCACCACATCGGCGTCGTCGAGCGCCGCGAGCAGCTCGGGCGCGCGCGCGGGGTCGTGCTGTCCATCGGCATCGATCGTGAGCACCGAGGCTACGCACGCATCGAGCGCGACGACGAAGCCGGCGCGCAACGCCGCGCCCTTCCCATGATTCACATCGAGCCGCACGACCCGGTCGCAGATTCCCTGCGCCACATCGTACGTGTGGTCCGACGAGCCATCATCGACGGCGATCAGCATCGCGTTCGGCAGCGACGCGCGCAGCCCGCTCGCGACCGCCTCGAGCGTGCCCGCCGCATCGAAGGCGGGAATGACGCAGGCGACGTCGGTCACGTGCGCGGATTCTCCCCGCCGAGCATCGTCAGCACCTCGGCGAGCTCCTGCTCGATCGACGCGAGGGTGTGCACGTCGAGCGCGCGGCGCGCATTCGGCTTGAGCTGCCCCTTCTTGCGATGCTCGTCGACCTTCTGCCGCGCGCCGTCGATCGTGTACTTCTCGATGTAGAGCAGGTGCTTCACGAGCACCACCAGCTCGACCTCCCGCCGCTGGTAGACGCGATTCCCCGAGCGATTCTTCGCGGGATTCAGAAACTTGAACTGGCTCTCCCAGTATCGCAGGACGTGCGGCTTGAGTCCCGTCAGCTCGCACACTTCACCGATCGAGAAGAACTCCTGCACCGGCTCCGCGCTCATGTGTCTCCCTCCGCTCGAAGCTCGCGACGCATCAGCTCACCGATGGCGGCGCGGGGTGGTTGGTGCTCGAAGAGTATCCGGTAGACTGCACTGACGATCGGCATGTCGATCCCCTCGCGCGCCGCGAGCGCGCGCGCACTGTGTGTCGTCATCACTCCCTCCGCCACCGTGTGCCGTTGCGCGAGCGCCTCGTCGAGCGACGTCCCGCGTGCGATCTCGACGCCGAGCGAGCGGTTGCGGCTGAGCGCACCCGTGCACGTGAGCACGAGATCACCCATCCCCGCGAGCCCGGCGAACGTCAGCGGCGACGCCCCCATCTTCACGCCGAGCCTCGTCATCTCCGCGAGCCCGCGCGTGATCAGCGCCGCTCGCGCATTGAAGCCCATCCCCAATCCCTCGGCGATCCCCGTCGCGACGGCGATCACGTTCTTGAGCGCGCCCCCGAGCTCGACGCCCATCACATCGTCGTGCGTGTACACGCGAAACTCATCCCCCGAGAGCGCGCGCTGCACTTGAGCGGCGGCACCGGCGTTCTCCGACGCGGCGACCACCGCGGTCGGCTGGCGCGCGACGACCTCCGCCGCGAAGCTCGGGCCCGACAGCGCGACGACCGCGTGCGACGGGTACTGCTCCGCGAGCACATCGCTCATCACGGCAAGTGTCTCGCGCTCGATACCCTTGGTCGCGACGACGATCGTCGCGTCGGCCTCGATCGCGGGCGCTGCGGTGCGCGCGATGCCGCGAAGCACGTGCGAGGGCGTCGCGAAGAGCACCAGCGCCGCGCCGGCGAAGGCGCGCGCGAGATCGGCTTCCGCGACGACACCGTCGTCGAGGCGCGCGCCGGCGAGGAAACTCGAGTTCTCGTGCGACGCATTTACCGACGCAATCACCTCGGGCTCGCGTGCCCAAAGCGCCACATCGTGGCCGTTTCGCGCCAGCAGATCGGCCAGCGCCGTTCCCCACGCACCCGCGCCAACGACCGCACATCGCATCAGCCGACCGCCTTCGCGCCGCGGCGGAAGCGGTTCTCTTCACCGCGCTTCAGTCTGCCGATGTTCGCGCGGTGGGTCCAGAACACGAATGCAGTGATCAACGCGCACGTGATCGCAATCGGCGACGTCGGGCCCACCATGACGGCCACGGCGATCGTCAGCGTCACCGCACTGGCCAGTGATGCGAGCGATACGTATCCGGAGAGATAGAGAACTATTCCCCACACCGAGAGCGAGATCAGCGAAGGAATCGGCGCGAGCGCGAGGAAAACTCCACCCGCGGTCGCGACTCCCTTCCCTCCGCCCTTCCACAGCAGAAACACCGACTTCACATGGCCAAGAATCGCCGCCACTCCGAATGCGATCGCCCAGAGCACCGGGTTTCGCGGAGCGAAGCGCGCCGGCAGCAACGAAACGGGGAGCGCGCCCTTCGCCATGTCGAGGAGCATCACGACGCTCGCGATCTTCCATCCCATCACACGAAAGACGTTCGTCGCGCCGAGATTGCCGGAGCCGTGCTCACGCAGATCGATTCCCTTGAAGAGCTTCCCCGCGATATAGGCGAAGGGAATCGAGCCGGCGAGATATGCGATCAACAACCCCGCGAGTGGCATCATCTAGGCTGCGCGGCTCCGCAGCAGGATGCGAAGTGGGCTGCCGTTGAAGCCCCACGCCTCGCGAAAGCCGTTGTGCAGGTAGCGCACGTAATGCTCCGGCACGAGATCGGGATGATTGCCGAAGACCGCGATCGTCGGCGGCTCGATCTCGACCTGGGTCGCATAGAGCAGCTTGACTTCGCGCCCCGCGGCCTGCGGCGGCTGGAGCCGCGCCGTGAGCTCGCCGAGCGTCGTGTTCACCTGCGCCGTCGAGATCCGCTTCTTGCGCTCCGCGTCGACGAGCAGCACGGTCTCGAGCACCTTCGTCACTCGCTGCCCCGTCAGCGCCGAGGTAAAGATGAACGGCACGAACTTGAGGAAGGGCGCCTTCTCGCCGGCCTCCTTCTGGAACTTCTGCGCCGACTTGTCGGTCTTCTCTTCCTTGATGTCCCACTTGTTCACGACGATGATCAGCCCGCAGCCATTCTCCCACGCGAGCGTCGCGATCTTGAGATCCTGATTTTCGAGGCCGACCACCGCGTCGAGCATCAGCACGCACACCTGGGCGCGCTCGATCGCGCGACGCGTCCGCAGCGATGAGTAGAACTCGATGCCGTCGTCGATCTTCGACTGCCGCCTGAGCCCCGCCGTGTCGACGAAGGTGAGTGTCTGCCCGTGGTACTGCATCGGCGTGTCGATCGCATCGCGCGTCGTTCCCGCTTCCGCATTCACGACGAGCCGCTCTTCGCCCAGCAGCTTGTTGACGAGCGACGACTTGCCGACGTTCGGACGGCCGATCACCGCGACGCGAAGCGAGTTTTCATCCTCGATCATCTTCTCGGGGAATCGCGCTACCACCTCGTCGAGCAGGTCGCCGGAGTTCTTGCCGTTGATCGCCGACACGGGAATCGGATCGCCCGCGCCGAGATTGTAGAACTCGTAGAAGTCCGTGGAGCGCGGATCGTCGACCTTGTTGGCGACGAGAAGCCACGGCTTCCGCGCGTCGCGGAGCAACTCGACCACGCGCTGGTCCTGCGGATGCATTCCGGTCTTCGCGTCGACGACCAGCAACATGAGGTCCGCCTCGGCGATCGCCTGCATCACCTGCTTCTGGATCTCGACGTCCATCGGGACGTTCTTGTCGTCGGTGAGCCCGCCGGTGTCGACGAGCCAGAAGGCGCGGCCGCCCCACTCCGCTCGCGCGAAATGACGGTCGCGCGTGGTCCCCGCTTCCTCGCTGACGATGGCGGAGTCGCTGCTCGCGAGCCGGTTGAACAGCTGCGACTTGCCGACGTTCGGGCGACCGACGATCGCCACTACGGGAATATTTCCGGACTCCGTCATGCAGCACTCGCACTGTGAAGCTGCGACGCGGCGTCGCTCAGGTCTTCGTTCGACAGGACGTCGAGAAAGTCGTAGGACGGTACGAGCGGAATCGAAAGCTCCTCGCGCAGTGCGGCGAATGAAACATCGTCGAGAAAGAGACCATCGTCGTTGATCGTCTCCGCCGGAATGAGCGCGAGATCGAGGTCGGTTCGGCCGCGCAGAACGCCACGCAGGTCGGCGCCCACGAGGAGTCCGGCCGCCGTCGTCGTCGGTCCGAAGAGCGAGTTCTCGGCGACGATCTGCTCGAAGTGCGCGCCCGTCGCCGAGTGCAGCTGGTCGAGGAGCTCCGTCATGAGACGACCGCCCATTGCGGTGCCGGTGACGATCCCGATGCGACGGCCATCGTGGCGCGGCAGCAGAGCCGCGCCCTCGGCCACACGCTTCCGGAGAAAGGCCACGGCACCGATGCCGTTCTCGATTTGCACGAAGTCGCCATAGTGCTCCGCACCCGGCAGCTCGCGCCTCGCGAGCATGTAGAGCTCGTCCGAGCCATACACCCAGCGGTCGCCGCGCTCGACCAACGCGCGCTTCTCCCATCGCTCGACGTGCTCGATGAGCTCGTTGGCGCGCGCGGCGTCCATCGAGTCGCCGGTATAGAGATGTGAGAACTGCGTCAGTCCAACGGGGACGATCGCCGTGGAGAGCACGGCGTCGCCGAGCGACCAGAGGTCGGCGATCGACTGCTCGAGGATGGCGCCGTCGTTGAGCCCGGGCACGATCACCATCTGACAGTGGAATTGGATCCCGCCCTCGGCCAGCCCCGACAGCTGCTTCATGATGTCGGGGACCTTCGCGTTGTTGAGCAGTATCTTCCGCGCCTCGAACGGGGTCGCGTGCACCGAGATGTAGAGCGGCGAGAGTCGATACTCGAGGATGCGGGCGATGTCCTTGTCCTTCACGTTCGAGAGCGTCGCGAAGTTGCCGTAGGCGAAGGAGAGTCGGTAGTCGTCGTCGCGAACGTAGAGCGGCGCACGGAGCCCCTTGGGCAGCCCCTCGATGAAGCAGAACTCGCACTTGTTGGCGCAGCGGCGAACGCGCGGCGGCTCGAGCACGATGCCCATCGCCATTCCCTCGGGTCGCTCGATCTCGAAGACGAGCTCTTCACCGGAAGGCGATGAGAGCTCGAGCACGAGCTCGTCATCGGCGGTGAGAAACTCCCAGTCGAGAAAATCTTCGAGCTTGCGCCCGTTCACGGCCTGCAGCGTAGTGCCCGGAAGGATGCCGAGCTCGGATGCGACGGAATCCGGGAGGATGCGAGCGACCTTGATCATCGCGACGGCAGTGTCTGATGTGCCAGAGGCCACCGGGACCGAGTGGCCTCACTACAGCGCGCGGAGCGAAGGTCGGAACGCCGTACGCGGCTGTTCTTGAACATGATGTAACCTAGGAGATGAGAAGGCCGAAAGCAAGGCAGAACATGAACTTCGGGCACTTAGGCGAGGTTATGCGCGAGGAATGAAAAAAGCCCGCCGCGGAGTGCGCGGCGGGCCTCGTTCGAGCGTTTTCGAATGCCGCGTTTAGGGAATCGGATCGTACTTGTACCCAACGATCGCCGCGCCCTCGCCCGTGAGGTTGAAAGGCAGCTTTTCCTTCGGGGCAAGCGAGAAGTCGACGTTCTGCGTGGCAACCGGCACGCCGCTCAGGTTCACGAACGACACCTTGAGCGTGCCCTTCTGTGGTGTAGTGCCGATGTTCTCGATCGTCCCCTTGAGCGCCGGCTTGCCGTCACCCTTCGCGAACGACTCGAAGGTCACCTTCGTCTTCACCTTCTCGCTGGCCGCGAAGGCAACGTTGAGCGAGTCGTTGTATGCCTTCACGATCTTCGGATCCTTGGTCGCCTTGGACTTTCCCTGATACGCGAGCGCCAGCAGCTGGTACTCGTCGGGATTGTTCGGATCCATCGCGGTCAGCTTCTTCGACGCGGCGAGCATCCGGTCGAAATCGCCGGCCTTCCAGTAGACGTTGGCAGCGTTATAGACGCCCGGGCGAAGCCACGGGTTCGACTTCATCGCCGCATCCATCAGCTTCGTCGCGGCGGCCGGTTGATTCATGGTGAAAGCCTGCGTGCCCGCGTCGTACAGCTGCGCATCCGAGTAGCCGGCGGGATTTGCGAGCATCTGATCCCAGAGTGCGCTGACGCTCTGTGTATCGCCCGAAGCGCTGAGCGCCGCGGCCAGCCCCGCCTGCGCGTCCGGCGCGCTCGCGCTCTTCGGGAAGTCCGCGAGGAACTTTTTGTAGAGCTCCGCGGACTTGAGCATTCCGGTCTTCTTCTCTTCGCCGGTCTTCCCCGAGGTCGCGATACGCGTCATCTGCGCGGCGCCGAGCTCCAGCGCAGCCTTGAGGTTGCTGTCGGCGCCGGCTTCGGCCGGCATGAGTGCGGAGCCGCGCGTGAAGAACTCCGCAGCCGTCGCCGGATCCTTCTTGCGCTGGGCGACCATGCCCTGGAAGTAGAGGCTGAGCGCCGACTTCGTGTCGATCGCCGTGAGACGCTTGAGCACCGTCTCCTGCGTGGAGACGCTGTCGCTATTGATCAACGACGAAAGATGAATCGCGAACGGGCGCATCGCCTCTGCGCGATACGACGCGATGTCCGCGGCGCAGTCTGGATTCGACTTCTCGACATTCGACAGCAGCGTGTCCGCCGCGGCGAGAAGGTCGACCTGCTGATCCTTACCGTCGACGTAGCCCACGCTTCCCTTGTTCACCATCGTCGAATCGGGGAACTGGGCGGCGAGCCGGAGCAGCGTCTGCCCGAGCACGTAATCGTGGCCGGCCTGATTGTCCTTGAACTTCGACGGGTTCGACGTGAGCGAAGTGACAGCCCCCTTGAGCTTCTTCTGCACGTCCTCGGGACGGCCGCCCAGCTGCGCGATGGTCACCGCATTCATTGCGGACTTGACCTCGTCTGGCTTGTCGGTCTTGATGGAGCAGGTCGCGCCCTGCGCGGCGTTCTTGTCCTGCTTTTGCGCGATCAACGGCGACGCGACGATCGCCGAAGCGACGAAGGCGTGCACCATGCATGTATTCCAGCGGATCATCTACTCGTCTCCTCAGTGGTTGCTCACCGGCGCGCTCTTCTCCGCCAGCGAAGGTACACTCGGTGTCCCGAGCCGTTCCGCCGCCGCGAGCGCTTCCGCGGACACGTCGCGCAGCGAGCGCCCCACGCGCATCGCAAGACGGCGTACATCTTCGAACTCAGGCTTGGCGCGCGTGCCGCCACCTGGAAGCGTGACGTGCTTGATGCGCACGGCCTCGCCCTGAACGAGCACCGTCCATTCCTCGCGCGGGAGCGCGTGGCGCTCGACGGCGGAGCGGCGGATGCCGATCGAGCTGCTATGCACGAACAGCGCCCGCTCCACCCGATCCGTGCTCGACGGCTCACACAGCACTTCGACGCGAGTGCCTGGCCGACCCTTCTTCATCTGCGTCGCGAGCAGAACGACGTCGAGCGCGCCCTCATCGCGCAGCGCATCAGAGAGCGCGCTCAGGGCCTCGCCGTCCATGTCATCGATATCGGTGGCGAGCTGCACGAGCGACTCCACGACGACGCCGTCGAGCAGCGCGGGGTCGGCGAGTGTGATGCGCAACGCGTTCGCGCGATTGGCGAATTCCTTGGTCCCGGCGCCGTAGCCGCTGCGGAGCGGCGTGTACTGCGCGGGCGCGGGCCCGCTGGAGAGCGCGCGCACGAGCGCAGCACCCGTCGGCGTCACGAGCTCGCCCGCCCCTTCCGGTCCGGGGCGAATGACATGGCCCTCGAGCAGCTTGAGCGTGGCGGGCGCGGGCACCGGGAGAATTCCGTGCGCTGCCTTCACCGTTCCATCGCCGACGACGATCGGTCCACAGTACACGCGATCGACACCGAGCAGCGTGAGCCCCCACACCGAACCGACGACGTCGAGGATCGCATCGACGGCCCCGACCTCGTGCAGGTGCACCTTCTCCGGCCCCACGCCATGAATCTCACCCTCTGCCTCGGCGATAGATGTAAACGCCGCGTCGGCGCGCTCGCGAACCGCATCGGGAACGCCGGCCGCGGCGACCATCTCGCGGATCTTCTTGATGTGGCGACCGTGCGGCTGAGGCGGGATGTCGAAGTCGACCTTCGTGCACGCAATCCCCGCTCGCAGCACGCGCTGGATGCGGACTTCGACGCCATCGAGCTCGAGCCGTGCGGGAAGCGCACGCAGCCACTCGGGGTCGAGGCCGACGTCGAGGAGCGCGCCCAGCATCATGTCTCCCGCGATGCCGGAGAACGGGTCGATGATCGCGATTGGGGACATGCAGAGAAAGCTACTCGCCGTCGCTGAGCGTCGGCTAGCCTTGCTCCGTCAGGGTCGATTCGGAGGGCATTTCGCCCGGCGCTTCGCTCGGAAATTCCGGGTCATTGATCACATTTTCGGGGGTGGATTCGAGCGCGGCGGCGAACGAGCCCTCCGCCGGAGGCAGCAGCGCAGCGAGCACCTTTTGCGCACTCGCTACGCTGAAGCCCGGAAGCTTCGCGATCTCCTCGGCGCCCGCATCCTTCACTCCCTGCACGCTGCCGAATGCGTTCAGAAGCGCGCGCCGCTTCTCGGGCCCGACTCCCTTGATCTTGAGCAGCTCGGACGTGACGGTGCGCATCGAGCGCCGCTTTCGATTGTACGTGATGGCGAAGCGGTGCGCCTCGTCGCGCATCCGCTGCAGCATCCGGAGCGCGGGCGAGCGCTTCGACAGCCGCAGCGAGTCGCTCCGCCCCGGAAAGAAGATCTCTTCGTCGCGCTTCGCGAGTGAGATCGTCGGCAGACGCGAGAGGTTCACGGCCTCCAGCGCCTCGCGCGCGGAGCTGAGCTGTCCCTTCCCTCCATCGACGACAACGAGATCGGGGAGCGGCTTCTGCTCATCGAGCCGGCGGGTGAAGTATCGCGTGACGACCTCGCGCATCGACGCGAAGTCATCGGGCTGCCCGCCCACAACCGTCTCGATCTTGAACTTCCGATACTCGGCACGCTTCGGACGTCCGTTCTCGAACCAGACGCATGACGCCACGGTATCCGTTCCCTGCGCCGTTGAAATGTCGAAACAGATCATCGCGCGCGGCACGCTCTGCAGGCTGAGCTCGCGCTGCAGCTCGTACACGGGATCGACGGCGCGCTCGTCCGCCTCGAAGGTCGACGTCTTCTGCTCCTCGAGCAGATGCCGGGCGTTCTGATCGGCGAGCTCTATCAGCTGCCGGCGCGGCCCGCGCTGCGGAATCCAGATCTGCGTGCGAGGGAGCGTCTGCTCGATCACCTCGCGGTCGCAGATCTCGAATGGAATGAGGAGCTCGCGCGCGTGCTCGACCAGCGGGATGTACGTGCGCGCGAGATATGCGGCGAGCACTGCGTCGTCTCCCTCGTCCTGAATGTTCTCGACGAACTGATGCTCGCGCGCGAGGAGCTTCCCTCCGCGGATGCGGAGCATCGTCACGACGCCGTCCTCGCCGTCGCGGGCGTAGCCGAGCACGTCGCGGTCGCCGCCCTCGACCTCGACGACGACGGTGGGCTCCTCGAGCTTCTGCAGATGACGAAGCGCATCGCGGAGCTCGCCGGCGCTCTCGAAGTCCATGCTCGCCGCCGCTTCCTCCATGCGCGCGCGAACACGCCTGGTGACCTCGGCAGTGCGCCCATCGAGATACAGCAGGACCTCGTCGATCATCGCGCGATATTCTTCCTGCGTCTGCAGGAGGATACACGGAGCCTTGCAGCGCCCGATATGATAGTCGAGGCAGGCGCGCTCGGGCATCTCCTTCGGCATGTCGTAGCGACAGGATCGCACGGTGAAGATCCGCTTGACGACGTTGAGCGCACGCCGCATTGCGCCGACATCGGTGTAGGGGCCGAAGTACCGGCCGCCGTCGTCGATCAGTCGCCGCGTGACGTAGACACGCGGGAACGGCTCGTTGATCGTGACCTTGATGTACGGATACGACTTGTCATCACGGAGCGCGATGTTGAATCGCGGCTTGTACTCCTTGATGAGATTGGCCTCGAGGATCAGCGCGTGCGCCTCGCTCGGAACGACGATGGTGTCGACGTCGATGATTTGGCGAACGAGCACGCGCGTCTTCGCGCTGGCGAGTGGATCGGCGTTGAAGTAGCTCCGCACCCGCGAGCGCAGTCGCTTCGCTTTCCCGACGTACAGCACCACGCCCGCCGCGTCCTTGAAGAGGTACACGCCGGGTGACTCGGGGAGATGCGGAAGCTTGAGCGCGATCTGCTCGGCGGGCTCTGTCGGCACGCTGTAAATATAACGGCGGGCCGTGGTTGAGCGATTTTGGCCGGCAGGGCTGAGGGCAGCGGTTGAAAACAAGCGTTACTACTCGCGTACTGCGACGACTAGCGCTTCCGCGAGGACGAAAGGCGATTCGATACACGATTGAACGTCGTTCGCACTTCGGGGACACCGAGTGCTGCCGTCGATGCGAAATAGACTATGCCGTAGGGAACGATGGTGAGCACCGCGAGGAGAATCGCCGGGCGCGGTCCCACGAGCACCTTCACTCCCCACGCGACGGCTGCGGCGAGTGCGGCCGAGAGCCAGAGTCGCGCGACGAGTGGGGCGGGGAGTCCCGTTCGGCCGATGCGCGCGTTCAAAGTACGACGGAGCAGTACGAACTCCACCCAGCCTGCGATTCCCGCGCTCGCGGTGAGGCCAGCCACTCCCCAATGCGCATCGACGCCCAGGAGCTTCGGGAGCGGAAGCGCGAAGAGGTAGCCGAGACCGCTCGTCAGCAAGACGCGAACGATCGCGTAGCGGAGCGGCGTGCGAGTATCGCGAAGAGCGTAGTACGTCGACGCGTACAGTCGCCCGAGCGTCGACGCGAGCAGCCCCACCGCGGACCCCGCGAGGATGCTCCACACGTAGACGGAATCCGCCTGCGTGAATTTCCCCGACTTGAAGAGCGCGCCCGCGAGGATGTCGCCGAGGGCGAGGAAGGCCATCGACGAGGGAATGACGAGAAAAGCGATGCGCCGCAGCCCTCCATCGAGACGAGAGCGCAAATACTCCGCGACATCTGCCGTGTCACCCACCGCGCTCGACATCGCCGGGAGCTCGGCAGCCGAGACGCTCATCCCGAAGAGCGATACCGGCAGCATGTACAGCGCCTGTGCATTGGTGAGCGCCGCGAGCGCGCCGGTGCCGAGGAGACTCGCGATGACCGCGTCGATATAGCCGCTGATCTGCACGACGCCGCGTCCAACGAACACCGGGAGGAAATTCGACACGACGGTGCGCACGTTGGCCGAGGCAGTGTCCCACGTGATGTTGAAGTGGTGGAGCAACGAAAGCACCGTCGGTACTTGCACGAGCAGCTGCGCCGCGCTTCCGACCACCGATGCCCTTGCAGCCACCTCCGCGAGATCGAACTCGGGCACGCGCCCGCCTCGCCAAATGAGCGCCGCGATGATGGCGACGTTCCAGACGATTGGCGCGGAGTACGAGACGAGGAAGCGGCGATGGCTGTTCAAAACGCCGAGGCACCACGCCGAGATCACGAGCAGGCCGGCGCCCGGGAAGAGAATTCGCACGAGCGTGATCGTGAGCTCGCGCTTCGCACCGGTGAAGCCGGGCGCGATGAGCGCGATGAGCAGCGGCGTCGCGGCGATCCCCGCGAGCACGAGCAGCGATGTCGCGACCGCGAGCAGCGAGAGAACCGCGTTCGCGACATCAGCTGCTTCCTTCTCTTCTCCGTTCGCGCGAAGCCTCGCGTATACGGGAATGAAAGAGGCTGAGAGCACTCCCTCGCCGAAGAGATTCTGAAGGAAGTTCGGAATGCGGAACGCGGCGTTGAACGCGTCCGCGCCGTCGCTCAGTCCGAGATATCTCGCCAGGAAGTGCTGTCGCACGAGCCCTGCCAGGCGGCTGAGGAGAATTCCCGTAGCGACGAGCGTGGCTGCGCGTCCCGAGCGCTCGCGCGGAGCGGGAGCGCCTGCGCTAGCGGGGGGCGGCGACCCGCTCATCCGCTGGGTCACTCACCTGCCCCGCCAGCACCGATGCCGCGTGCTCGCTCGCGCGCGCCTGCATCTGCGCGAGCAGAGCAGCGCCGTGTCGCGCGAGCATCGGGATGAAATTGAGCACGCGCTCCTGTGGCTTGCCGAGGGGAAAGAGCGATGTACGCGCGATCGCAATGTCGCGCATCGTCGCCGCCTCGCGCTTCTTCGCGGCGGCGACGATCCGTCGCTCGAGCCGCTCGACACGGTGCGCGACGTTCCCTCGCGCACCCGCGAGCACCGCGTCGGGGACGAGGGGCAGACTCCCGCCTGCGGCGAGTGCGGCGCGGAGCGCGTCGTTGAGCGCGTCGGCGCCCGACGCATAGCGCGCGAGCGCCTCGCGCACCTGCGGCGCGAGCTGCGCGCGGACGAGCCGCGTCTCGGCCGCGTGCGGATCACGCAGCTCTTCAGGCGTGAGCGAGTGGCGCGCGAGCAGTCGCTCCACGTGCGGCTCCAGGATCATCCCGGACCAGCGCGGCACGACCACCGGCACCGCGACACCAAGCCGCTGCGCGACTGCGGTCGCCTGCGCGAAGTACGCCACCTCGCCCGGTCCGCCAACGTACGCCACCGTCGGCAGGATCGCGCGCTCGGCGACCGGGCGCAGGAGCACATTTGCCTCGAGCTCCACATCGTCGTCGATCGTCGCGGCCTCGGCCATCGGGATGCGCGAGCGCGTGCGATCGCCGTAGCGGAAGACGGTGGAGAGCCCGCGTATGTGCGCGACCGGTGGCTCGAAGCCCTCCTCGCGGAGCTCCTGCTCGCGAACGGTGAGCGCGGCGTCGATCTCGCTTGCGCTGTCGAGCGCCCGGCGAAGAAAAGCGTGCGAGGCACGGCGCACGGCAGGATGTCCTGCGTCGAGTACGGCGATGCCGAGCGGCTCGAGGATCGTGCGCAGGAGCTGCACGTAGGCGAGGCCGATCGTCTGCTGCGTCGTGTAGGAGGCGCGCACGACCTCGACGGCGGCGCGGCCGACGGCCGAACCGCTCGCGAGCTCGAGCTCGCGAATGAGCGGGTCGACATCACCGAGGGGCGTGTCGCGCATCGAAAGATCGGGGGTCTTGGGCGGCGGCTGTTGAAGGCGTACGAGATCGCCGTTCAGTATGACATAACTGGCGCTCGACTCGAGGAAGTCGGCGTCGTACGTCGCCGCCCAGAACACCGGCGCCGTCGGGATTCCCGTCGCCTTCTCCAGCGCATCGGCGAGGGTCAGCGCGCTCAGCGCCTTGCTCCACGTATACATCGGCCCGCCGAAGAGTCCAGGCTGCTGCCCCGTCGTGACGACGACTCCCTTCCCGCCGGCGCTCCGCGCGAGCCGTTCCGCCGCCGCACCGCTCGCCGCAAAGGCCGGGCTCAGCACCGTCGCCCAATCGCGCACACTCGCATCGCCCTGCGCAGCCTTCGCGCGCGCCGTCCACTCGGCCGCGCCAGCGGGAACGCGCTCGCGCCACTCGGGCGGCGTCGCATTCGCGAGCATCGCGCGCGTGAGCGCCGGTCCACCCAACGGAATCGTGACGACGCGCGGCTCGGTCACGAGCGAGCTCTCACGATGCTCACTTGTGATAGGGCTCGCCTCGCACGATCGTCCCCGCGCGATAGAGCTGTTCCGCGAGCAAGAGACGCGCGAGCTCGTGCGGGAAGGTGAAGCGCGAGAACGAAAGCCGCTGCGACGCCGCCGAGCGTACCGCAGGCGCGAGGCCGTACGCTCCGCCGATGATGAATGCGACATCGCGCGACGCTCGCTCTCGCTCCGCGGTCATCCACGCCGCGAGCTCCGGCGACGTGCGCGCATCGCCCTCGCCCTCGCACGCGACGATCAGCGCGCCCGCGCCCGCCGCCGCGAGCAGCCGCTCCCCTTCCCGCTCGCGCACCAGCTCCGCCGATGCACCGCGCGCACCCTCCTCCCGCACCTCGCGGATCTCGAGAGGCCAGTAGCGAGCCGCGCGCGTCTCGTACTCTTCGATCGCCGCGGCAAGATTCTGCGCGCGCGGCTTGCCCACCGCGACGATCCGGAACTTCACCCGGCCGCGTCACGCATCACGCGCGGTCCGCGCGCGCGCACGGGGGCTCTCGCCCCTCGACTGCACGCGGCGCACGCTCACGCATAGATTCCGCGCAGCCGGTGAACCGTGGCCACGCGAGAGATGGACAGCATGTACGCCGCCGTCCGCATATTCACCTTGTGGCGCTTCGACAACTCGAGCACCGCTTCGAAGCTGCGCTCCATGATCTGGCCGAGCCGCTGGTTGACGACTTCTTCCGTCCAGAAGTAGCCGCCGCGGTCCTGCACCCACTCGAAGTACGACACGGTCACGCCGCCCGCGTTCGCGAGAATATCGGGGATGACGAAAATGCCCTTTTCCTCGAGAATGGCATCGGCGGGCGCGGTGGTCGGACCGTTTGCGCCCTCGCAGATGATGCGTGCGCGAATGTTCGGCGCGTTCTTGCGCGTGATGACGTTCTCGAGCGCCGCAGGCACCAGCACGTCGAGGTCGAGCGTGAGCAACTCCTCATTGGAGAGGCGGTCGCCCTGATCGAACCCTTCGAGCGACTTGTGCTTCTTCACGTGCGCGATCGCCTTCGCGACATCGATGCCGTGCGAGTCGTACACGGCGCCGCCGCGATCACCGATCGCAACGATGCGGCACCCTTCCTTCGCGAGCAGGTCGGCCGTAACCGATCCGACGTTTCCGAAGCCCTGCACGGCGACCGTCGCCCCGGCGATCGGCATGCCGAGGTGCGCGAGCGCGGCGCGCGTGACCATCATGCATCCGCGTCCCGTCGCCTCGCGTCGTCCAAGCGAGCCACCCATCTCTACCGGCTTGCCGGTGACGACGGCGGTGACCGTGTGCCGCGCATGCATCGAGTACGTGTCCATCACCCACGCCATTACGCGCTCGTTGGTGTTCACATCGGGAGCGGGGACGTCGGAGTCGGGCCCGAGCGTGTTGATGATGCCGGCCGTGTATCGCCGCGTCAGCCGCTCGAGCTCCCCGTTGCTGAGCTTCGAGGGATCGCAGATCACACCGCCCTTCGAGCCGCCGAACGGAATGTCCACGACCGCGCACTTCCACGTCATCCATGCCGCGAGCGCCTTCACCTCATCGATCGTCACGTTGAGGTCGAAGCGAATGCCGCCCTTCGCCGGGCCGCGCGAGGTGTTGTGCAGCACGCGATAGCCGGTGAAGACCTCGATCTCGCCGTTGTCGAGCAGCACGGGGATCGAGACGATGATCTGTTTTTCGGGACTTCTGAGGATCTTGTACAAACCGGGCTCGAGGTCAAGCAGCTCGGCAGCCCGGTCGAAGCGCGACATCATATCCTCGAACGGATTGTCCTCGTTGAGGAACGTATCCTTGTCCGGGCCGATCATCTTCTGTGTGGTGAGGCGAAAGTCAGCGGTCATATACGATTGATTTACCGTAGACCCGACGGGTCACAGTTGACGGGGAGAAGCGTTGATCACGAGGTCGAGGATGGCGTTGATGGCATCGCCTCCCTCCTCGACGATTACGGCTTGGGAAACATACCCAAGGGGCGCGGCTTCGCGAGGCCAGAGCGGCAGCAGCTTGACAGCGTCCTTGAGTGTACAAAGGGCGATTTCGATGGGCGCGAGGTCACGCGCGAGTGCGCGCGCGTCGGCGGCCGTGAACGGATGATGGTCGGGGTACGCACGCATCCGAACGGTCGCGCCGGCCTCACGTAGCTGCGCGCCGAATGCGGCTCCGTTGCCGATGCCCGCGATCGCGAGCACGTGACGGCCGGCGATCGACGCGAGCGACGCCGTCGGCAGTCCCTCGAAATGCACCGTGTCGAGCGCGAGATGCATGATGGCGACAGGCACCGCGGGCGCGACGGCGCGCGCGCGTTCGGCGACGGTCCGCGCGCGCTCGGTCGAGGCCGACTTGCGCGTGACGACGACCAGCGACGCGCGAGCAAGCGAAGTCGAGGGCTCGCGATATGGCCCTGCAGGAAGCGGCCGCTCCGACGAGTCGGCGACGTCGGCGCTCACGAGCACGACATCGGCCGCTCGCGCGACACGCCTATGCTGAAAGGCATCGTCGAGCACGGCGACGTCCGCGCCTGCTGCGGCTGCGCGCTCGATCGCCTCGAGGCGGTTCGCATTCACGAATACCGGGATCGATGGCGTGAGTCGCGCGTGCACGAGCGGCTCATCGTCGCCGTAGCCGCGCAGCACGATCGACGGCCGCATGCCGCGCGCCTGGAGCTGCATCGCGAGCCACGATGAGACTGGAGTCTTCCCGGTCCCGCCCACCGTGAGATTGCCGACCGAGATCGCTGGCAGCCGCGGCACGCGCGACAGCAGCGCACCACGGTCGTAGAGCGCATTGCGCACGGTCACGATCATCGCGAAGATCGTCGAGAACGGGACGAGCAGCATGCGCGCGAATCGCGCACCCGCGCCTGCGCCCCACCAGATCGAGTCGACGAGCGTGCGCTCAGCCACCGGCAGCCACGGGAAGCTCTCGCATGAGTGCCTGAAACGTCGGCGACTCGCTGGCCGCATCGCGCAGCGACCCGGTGCGAACGAACACGGGCTCACCGATATAAATCGTGAGACGCGCGAACGGCTTCGGGATGATGAATCGATCCCAGCTGTTGAGGCGCCACGCGCGATCAGCGACCGCTCGCAGAAGAACGATCGGCGCGCCCGACCGCTCGGCGGCTATCAGCGCGCCCGGCGCGAAGCTCTCCGCCGGACCGCGCGGCCCATCGGGGGTGACGGCGACGTGCGCTCCACCCTCGACTTCGCGCGCGAGCGCGAGCAGCGCGCGCTCGGCCCCACGGCGCGACGAGCCGCGAATCGTTCTATACCCCATCGACTCGGCCGCGCGCGACGCGATCTCTCCATCGCCATGCTCGCTGATCAGCACGACTATTCCCAGCTTCCGGAAGTTCCACATGAGACAGAGCAGCTCGCAGTGCCAGAGGCAGAAGATCACGGGCTGCTCGTGCTGCCGCACGATGTCTCGCTTCCCCTGATGCACCTCGCGCACGCGCCAGGTCCGCGCGAGTAAGCGAACGCCGACGCCCGCGATCGCGGACACCCACCGGGCACGACGCTCCTTCTTCATCGCGCCCGCAGTAGAAGAGGTGTCGTCGCTCACGCGATCATCTCGAGCGCCATGCGCGCGACGCGCTCCGCCGCGCCGGGCTCGCCGAGCGCGGCGCGGACGTCTGCGAGATCTGCAAGCATCTTCGTGCGCGCGGGAGAGCCCGGCACCAGGAGAGGCTCGAGCGCATCCGCCATCGCCCCCGGCCGCATCGCGCTCTGTATGAACTCCCGCGCGACGCTCCGATCGACCACGAGATTCACGAGCCCGATGTACCTGATCCCGCGGATGAGCCTGCGCGCGATCTCGTAGTTGAGCGTGCCGACGCGATAGGCGACGATGAGCGGTGTATTCGCGATTGCCGCCTCGAGCGTCGACGTTCCGCTCTTCACCAGCGCCGCATCGGCCGCGCGCCACACCAGATACGAACCACCGCTCACGAGCTGAAACGGAACGCGCGCGGGATCGAGCACCATGTTCGGCGCGACACTCACGATCACGCGGAGCGATGGCATGCGCGCCTGCAGCGCGCGCGCGGTCGCCGTGAACACATCGAGATGTTGAGCGAGCTCTCCACGCCTGCTTCCCGGGAAGAGCGCGAGCACCGGCGCATCGTCCGCGAGGTCGAGCGCGGCGCGCGCGTGCGTGCGGGACGGCAGGTCGCGCGCGCCATCGAGCAGCGGATTTCCTACGTACGTTGCGGCGATCCCGTGCTTGCGAAGATACTCCTCCTCGAACGGCAAAATCACCGCCGCGCGTGTGATCGTGCGGCGCATCTCCTTCAATCGCCCCGCGCGCCACGCCCATACCTTCGGCGTGATGAAGTAGAGCACGGGGACGCCCGCGGCCTTCGCGGCAGCGGCCACGCGCAAATTGAAGCCTGGATAGTCGACGAGGATGACGAGGCCGACACCGCCTCCGGCCAGACGCGCCTTCAGCTTGCCGAGCAGCCGCAGATGAAAGGGGATCTGTCTCACGACACCGGCATAGCCCATCACTGCATGCGCCGCGATGTCCTCGATGAGCACCGCGCCGGCCGCGTGCGTGCGCGCTCCTCCTACGGCGGCGATCGGAATTCCGGGAGAGAGACTCCGGAGCGCCTCTACGACCGCCGCGGCATGCAGGTCGCCGGAAGCCTCACCGGCGACGACCAGCACCTCACGCACGACGATCTCCGGCAGCGAGCGCGGTCATACCGCGAGCCCGCGCTCACTCTTCGACACGAACGACAGGAAGTGCTCGACCTCGGGATACGGATGCAGCTCCTCGTGCGCACGCTCGAGCGCCTTGGACACGAGCAGCTCCGAACGGAAGAAGAGGCGGTACGCGCGCTTGAGCTCACGCACCACGGCCGGATCGAAGTCGGCGCGCGTGAGCCCCACGGAGTTGAGACCGTACAGCTTCACCGGATTTCCCGCGGCCTTGAGGTACGGCGGCACGTCCTGCGTCACCTTCGACGATCCGCCGACGAACGCGTAGGCGCCGAGCTTCACGAACTGGTGCACCGCAACGAGACCGGAGAGGATCACGCGGTCCTCCATGTGCACATGCCCGGCTACCTGCGACGCGTTCGAGATGATGATGTGATCACCGAGCTGGCAGTCGTGCGCGAGATGGACGTACGACATGATGAGACAATCGCGTCCGACCACCGTGCGCTCGGATTCCGCAGTGCCTCGGTTGATCGTGACGCACTCCCGGATCACCGTGCGATCGCCGATCTCGACGTACGTGCGCTCGCCGCGGAACTTGAGATCCTGCGGGTCGCCGCCGATGATCGAGCCGCTTCCGACTTTCACCTGTGCGCCGAGCGTCACGAGCTTCTCGAGGGTAGCGCGCGCGGAGATCACGCATCCATCGCCGATCACGCACTCCGGGCCGACGATGACGAAGGCGCCGATCTCGACGTTCTCGCCAATCTGCGCGTCCGGGGAAACGAGCGCCGTCGGATGGATGCGCACGGTCATTTGTCGCGGACCATCGCACCCATGTCGGCCTCACACACGATCTCGCCGTCCACGCGTGCGACGCCGTGGATCTTGCACATGCGCCCGCGGCGCTGGACCATGTCCACCTCGATGCGCAGCTGGTCTCCGGGCCTCACCGGCTTCCGCCACTTCACGTTGTCGAGCGACGTGAAGTACATGACGAGCTGCGACGCATCCTCGGAGTCGCCGAGCATCATGAGTCCGCCGACCTGCGCCATGCACTCGACGATGAGCACACCCGGCATCACTGGATGCCCGGGAAAGTGCCCCTGAAAAAACGGCTCGTTGATCGTGACGTTCTTCAATCCGACGATGTGCTTGCCCCGGTCGTGCTCGAGGATGCGATCCACGAGCAGAAATGGGTAGCGATGGGGAAGCTGCTTAATGATGTCTTCGGTTCCACTCACGCGCGTCTCCTCTGCAGCACGTTTCAGCATTTCCCGGACGAGCGTCACCGTTCCCCGGTGGCTCGGCCGATCGGCGACGATCCGTCCGCGTACGCGCTTTCCCGCGAGCGCCAGATCGCCAATGAAATCCATCGCCTTGTGTCGCACGAACTCATCGGACCATCGTAGCTCGGTGTCCACGGGACCGGCGTCGTCGAGCACCACGGTGTTCGACGTCGTCACGCCCTGTATCAGCCCCTTCGCGCGCAGCATTTCCGCCTCACGAAGGAAGCCAAAGGTGCGCGCCCCCGCCAGATCCGAGGCGAAAACTGCCGGCGTCACCGGAAGGTGGCACGACTGTCGCCCGATCACCGGATGCGGGAAATCTATCGTCACCTCGATCGACAGCGCCGGAGCTGGATTCACTGTGTACGTCGAGCCGCCATCGCGCACGGTGAGCGGCGCGCGAAGCGAGAGATACTCCACCTCGCCCGCCACATCGACGACGCGAGCGCTCACGAGCGCATCGTGAAATGGAAGCGCGCTCCCGTCGAGGATCGGAGGCTCGGCAGCGTCGAGGTCGATGCGAATGTCGTCGATCTCGAGCGCGGCGATCGCGGAAAGCACGTGCTCTACCGTGTGCACCGCCTCCTCACCAGCGCCGAGCTGCGTGTGGCGCTCGGTGAGCACCGCATTCTCTGCGCGCGCGTACACCGTTGGCTCACCCGGAAGATCGGTGCGCCGGAAGATGATCCCCGAGCCCGGCGAGGCAGGATGGAAGCTCAGCGTGCACGCGCGTCCCAGGTGCAGGCCGATCCCCTGCAGCGCGACCGCGCCGCCTATGGAATGACGGCGCGCGCTCACGACTTCTTCTCGTTCAGTTGACGCTCGATCTCGCGCAGCCGATCGGCGAGCTTGTAGAACGCAGACGTCGCCTTGAGCCACTCGCGCTGCGGACGTGCCGGAGCGCCGCTCCACATCTGTCCGTCGGGAATGTCGTCCATTACACCGGAGCCCGCGCCGAGCTTGACGTTGTTCCCCAGCTCGAGATGTCCCGTGACGCCCACCTGTCCTCCGATCATGCAGCCGTCGCCGAGTCGCGTCGACCCGGCGATTCCCGACTGCGCCGCGATCAGGCACATGCGCCCGAGCCGCACGTTGTGCGCGATCATCACGAGGTTGTCAAGCTTCGATCCGGCGCCGATGACCGTGTCTGCAATACTCCCGCGATCGATCGTCGAGTTCGCGCCGACCTCGACATCATGCTCGAGAATGCATCGCCCTACGTGCGGAATCTTCTGCACGCCGGTTCTGGTCGCCACGTAGCCGAAGCCATCGCTCCCCGCACGCACGCCGGCGTGCAGCCGCACACGCATTCCGAGTGTCGTCCCCGGATACAACGTCACCGCGCTCACGAGATGTGAATCCTCCCCGATCTCGACATCGCGACCGACATCACACAACGGACCGATCACGACACGATCGCCGAGCACCGCGTTCTCGCCGATGATGCTGTGCGCGCCAATGGCGACGTCCTTCCCCAGCTTTGCGCCGGCGCCGATGACTGCCGATGGATGAATTCCGGTCGCACGCGGCG
Source organism: Gemmatimonadaceae bacterium (assembly GCA_013697785.1). Classification (GTDB taxonomy): domain Bacteria; phylum Gemmatimonadota; class Gemmatimonadetes; order Gemmatimonadales; family Gemmatimonadaceae; genus FEN-1250. The sequence continues at coordinate 12,634 of JACCWE010000141.1, read as the reverse complement.
GCGGCGGATACAGTGCCGGCAGCACGAGCAGCATCGCCTCCTGCGGCTTGGCGACTACGATGCGGCACGCCGGCCCAGGATGCTCGGCGAGATCCGGCGAGACGAGCGTGATCCCGGCGCCCGTCGCCGCGAACTCCGCAGCATAGCGCGGATTCGCGAAAAAGCTCAGCTCATTCGCGGCCGCGCGATCCAGCGCCGCCACGCGCACCACTCGAGCCGCTCCATCGCCGCGTAGCTCACCACCCACGAGATGCGCGACAGCCTCGGCGGTGAGAGCGGAATCGCTCACGCCACCGAGGCTGCTCGAGGGTCGATCCGTTTGGTTCAACGGCCGTTAGGCGTGGACTTGGGACGCGACACGCCGGTCGGCTTGGGCGACGCAGCGCCGGTCGAGCGCGGCGTTGCGGTCGTCGACGGCGCGGCCATCGGCGCGGCCTTCGAGGCAACCGGACCCGCAGCGACGAGGCGCTTGATCACCTGGTCGGTGACATCGAGCGATGAATCCGCCGCGACGACGACCCCGGCCTGGCTTCCCGCGTCGAGAATGAACGAGTAGCCGTTCTGGGTGCGGAGCTGCTCGATGATCTTGTTGATCTGCTCCATGATCGGACGAACCAGCTCGGACTCGCGCTGCTGCGCGGTCTGCTCGAGCTCCTGCACGCGCTGCTGGTACGCGTTGCGCTTGGCGGTGAGGTCCTTTTCCTTCGCGGTCTTCGCGGCAGGCGTCATCGTCGACTCGTTCTTCTGATAGTCGGCGATCTGCGACTGGAGCGTGTCGCCCATGTGCTGGACCTGCGCCTTGTACTGGTTCATCTCCTTCTGGAACTGCGCTTCGGCATCGGCGCGTCCCGGAGCCTGCGCGATGATCTTCTGCGAGTTCACGTACACGATCTTCGGCGCTGTGCCCTGCGCGGCGAGGAGACCGGCCATCGAAATAGTGAGCGCCACTACAGCGGTGGCGACGCGAATATGGGAACGCATGGTAGCTCCGATTAGAAGAGTTGCCCGAGCTTGAAGTGTAACTGCCACTTGGGCTTCTTGTTGCCGAATTGGTCGACGCGATCGAGGCCGTAGGCGTAGTCGAGCCCCAGCGGTCCGAGCGGCGTCACGATCGCCACACCAAAGCCGACACCGCGGAAGAGGCGCGTCGGGTCGAACTCGCTGGGCTTGTTCCACACATTGCCAGCGTCGTAGAACACATCCGTGTACAACATCTGGTTGAAGCGAAGTCCGAGCTCGACCGTCGAGGTGAAGAATGCGTTACCGAACGACGTTCGCGTCGCGTTGCTGTTCGTCGCATTGACGAAGCCCTGCGGCGTCACCGAAAATTCCTCGTAACCGCGGAGCTGCTCGCCGTATTGCGTGCCGCCGAGCGCGAAACTCTGGGAATAGAAGAACGGTCCGTCACTGCCGAAGACCATACCTGCTCGCGCCGTGACACCGAGCACGAGCTTCATCGGCTGCGATCCCGGAGCACTGCCGCCGAGCGTTCCGAGCGTCGTGTAGTTCCGGAGCTCCGTCGTGTACCGCTGGAAGCTCGCGGTACCGCCGAGGATTCCACCGTTGAGCTGCGCGGTGATGGTGCGCTCGGAGCCGGCGGACGCGAACGGAAGATCGATTCGATTGTCGTGCGTCAGCGTGAAGCCGAGCGTCGAACGAAAGTTATACTGCGAATTGATCGACGTGTCGCGTGCGGCGAGGCCTCCACTGAATTTCACGGCTTCACCGCCGTAGGACACGAAGAACCTGGTAAACGGGGACCCGCGAACGGGGAATCCGAACTGGAGCGACGCTCCCGAGCTTCTGCTCTGCCCGAGGTCGGCGATCGTGTAGCGCGATTGCGTATGGTAGGCGGTGACCGTCGCCGAGATGCGCGTCTGCTTGACCGACGGATCCGTGTAGCTCAACTGAAAGTCGTTGATGAACTGCCCGAACTGCCACTGGATCGAGGCGCTCTTGCACGCTCCGAACAGATTTGGCTGCGTGAGCCCGATGAATCCGCCGACGCCGGTCCCCTGCCCGACCGAGGCCCCGAAGTTGATGCTACCGGTGCGCTTCTCCTTCATCCGGAAGATCACGTCGACATCGCCCTGGTCGTTCGCGGGCTTGGTGTCAGGCGGCGGAAGCGGCGACTCGAAGAAATTCAGATTCTGAATGTTCTGATAGCTGCGGATCAGACGGTCCTGATTGAACACGTCGCCCGGCAGAATTATGAGCTGCTCGCGGATGCACGCTTCGTTCGTGTAGTCGTTGCCGAGAATCTCGATGCGGTTGATCGTCGCCGGCGTCTTCTCGTCGATCTCCCAGCGGAGATTCACGACTGGCGTGGAGTCGCGCATCGAGCGGTCGACGACCGGACGAATCTGCGCGTAGATGTAGCCTTCGTTACTGTAGGCGTTGCGGATGGCGGTGGTCGCATCATCCCACGCGCTTTGATCGAACGAGCCGATGTCGCGGTCCTTGTGGCCGAGCACTCCGCGCAATCGCTGGGTGATGGTCTGCTCGCGCGCCTGGAACGGGTAGTAGCGCATGAGCTCATCGGTCGTGAAGTGGTGATTGCCGACGATCTCCATGGTACCGACTCGATAACGCGCGCCCTCATCCACCGTGACCTGCAGCATCCCCTTGCCGTTGCTGTGATCGACGAGGAGCGTGTCCTTCACGATCTGGACATCGATGAGACCGTGCTGCTCGTAGAGCTTCGGAATTCGCTCGCTCAGGTCACCCTGAAATTTCTCATCGTCGAACTCGCCCTTCCGCCAGAACCAGAATGCCTCGGGCTTGATCTTCATCGCGCTCACGACCTGCGCGTCCTTGAGCTCCTTGTTGCCCTGGATGTCGACGCCGGAGATCGCGAGATGCCGCCCCTCGTCGATGTTGAAGGCGATGCGCACATCGCCCGCAGTGGTATCGGGAACGGGCGTGATCCTGGCGAGATAGTAGCCGTGCGCCTGGTACATCGAGTCGAACTTCTGCACCGTCGCGCGCACCGCGGCGGGATCGAGCGGACGGTTGGTGGGCAGCTCGACCTTCCCTCGGAGCGTTCCTTCCGAGATCACCTTGGCGCCCTTGATCGTGAAGCCCTTGAGCAGCGGGCGCTCCACGACGGTGAGCGTGAGTACCGCGTGTCCGCCGCTCACCTCGCAGCCCGCCTGTACGTCGTCGAACGCACCCGTGGCGAACACGTTGCGAAGGGTGCGCTGAAGCACACGATAGTTCAGCGAGTCGCCGGCGGCGAGGCCGGCGTCTGCGCGAATCTTTTCGGAGGTCACGCGCTTGTTGCCGCGTACGGCTACGGAATCAGGAAGCACACAGCCCGAGGCTGTGCCCTGTGCGTGCGCCGTTATGCTCGCGACGCAAATCGCGAGAGGAAGGGAAAAAAGTCGAGACATTCCGGGTAATGTACACATGAAACGGCCGAATGGCTCATACGGGCAAGCCATTCGGCCGGTACTACAACTGCGAAAGCTCGGTCAGGTGGTCTTTGTCAGCACCCGGAATTCGAGCTTCGCTCCATCGCTCGCGACGTCGACCTCGATCTCGTCGCCCTTCGCGAAGTCGCCCGTCAGGATCTTCTCCGACAGCGGATCCTCGATGTACTTCTGAATCGCCCTCTTGAGCGGCCGCGCGCCGAAGCTCTCGTCGTAGCCGTGCGTGCTCAGGAAGTCCGTGGCGGCTTCGGTGAGCTTGAGGTTGATCTCCTCGTCGCCCAGCCGCTTCTGCACTTCCTTCATCAGAATCGAAACGATCAGCGCGATGTGCTCCTTGCCCAGTGGGTGGAACACGATCACGTCGTCCAGTCTGTTCAGGAACTCGGGATTGAACACGCGCTGGATCTCTTCCTTCACCTTGTCCTGAATCCGCCCGAAGTTTTCCTTCTCGCCCGGAGTCGTGAAGCCCAGTCCCTTGCCCTTCGTGATGTCCCGCGCGCCGACGTTCGACGTCATGATGACGACGGTGTTCTTGAAGTCGATGACGCGGCCGTAGTTGTCGGTCAGGTGTCCTTCGTCGAGCACCTGAAGCAGAATGTTGAAGACATCGGGGTGCGCCTTCTCGATCTCGTCGAGGAGTACGACGCTATACGGCTTGCGTCGCACGGCCTTCGTCAACGTGCCCGAATCTTCGTAGCCGACATACCCCGGTGGGGCGCCGATGAGCCGCGAGACCGAGAATTTTTCCATATATTCGCTCATGTCGACGCGAATGAGCGCCGACGGATCCGCGAACAGGAACTTCGCGAGCGACCGGGCCAGCTCGGTCTTGCCGACGCCCGTGGGGCCGGAGAAGATGAACGAGCCGATCGGACGCGACGGATCCTTGAGCCCTGCGCGACTGCGGCGAATCGAGCGAGCGAGCGCCTTGATCGCCTCGTCCTGGCCGACCACGGACTCGTGCAGCTCATCCTCCATGCGCAGCAGACGATGGCTCTCCGCCTCCTGCAGCCGCATGACCGGAATGCCCGTCCAGCGACTGACGATGAAGGAGATCTCCTCCTCGCCGAGCACGGGGCGGAATGACTGCCGGTGCTTCTCCCACTCTTCCTGCTTCTTGCGAATGTCGCCCTGCAGCTCGCGCTCGCGATCGCGCAGCGACGCGGCTTTCTCGAAGTTCTGGTCGCGCACCGCCGCTTCCTTCTCGCCGTTCACGCCCTCGAGCTTCGCCTTGAGATCGGCGACTTCCGGTGGTGGTGCCTGCGCCGCCAGCCGTGCTCGCGCGCCTGCCTCATCGATGACATCGATCGCCTTGTCCGGGAGGAAGCGGTCGGTGATGTAGCGCTCCGACAGCTTCGACGCGGCCACGAGCGTCGAATCGGGGATCGTCACGTGGTGATGATCCTCGTACTTCTTTCGCAGTCCCTTGAGAATCTCGACCGTCTCGTCGACGGACGGCGGATCCACGACGACGGTCTGGAAGCGGCGCTCGAGCGCGCCGTCCTTCTCGATGTATTTGCGGTATTCGTTGAGCGTGGACGCCCCGACGCACTGCAGCTCGCCGCGAGCCAGCGCCGGCTTGAGCATGTTGCTCGCGTCGATCGCACCCTCGGCTGCTCCTGCGCCGACGAGCGTGTGCAGCTCATCGATGAAGAGAATGACGTTCTTGTTCTGCGCGATCTCGTTCATGACCGCCTTCAGGCGCTCCTCGAACTGACCGCGATACTTGGTGCCGGCGATCACGGCCGCCATGTCGAGCGCGAGCACGCGATTGTCGCGCAGCGAGTCGGGGCATTCGCCGTTCGCTATCAGCTGTGCGAGCCCCTCGACGATCGCCGTCTTGCCCACACCCGGCTCACCGATGAGCACAGGATTGTTCTTCTTGCGGCGCGTCAACACTTCCATGACGCGCTGAATCTCCTTCGCGCGGCCGATGGTCGGGTCGAGCTGACCCTCCGCAGCAAGCTGCGTGAGGTCGCGGCAAAAGTGATCGAGCGCGGGGGTCTTCGACTTCTTGTCCCCCTTGGTCGGCTGCGGTGGGGCAGCGTTGCCCTGCTGCGCCGCGGCTCCGCCCTGCGGCATCTCCGTGCCGAGCAGGCGCAGCGTCTCCGCGCGCGCCGCGTCGAGATTCACACCGGTGTCGGTGAGAACCTGCGCAGCGATTCCCTTCTCCTCGCGAAGCAATCCGAGGAGGAGATGCTCAGTGCCGACGTAGCTGTGATTCAGCTCGCGCGCCTCGCTCATGGCGAGCTCGAGCACCTTCTTTGCGCGCGAGGTATAGGGAAGGTCTGGGCCTGTCGTCTGCGCCGCTTTCCCCTTCTTGACCGTCTCCTCGATTTTCTGCTGTATCTCGTCGAGGTCGACGCTCAAATTCTGGAGAACGGCCGCAGCAACTCCCTCACCCTCACGGATGAGGCCGAGCAGGATGTGCTCTGTCCCCACGTACTCGTGGTGAAGGCGGGCGGCTTCCTCGCGGGCCATCGCGAGAACTTTCCGCACGCGCTCAGTGAAGTTGTAGCCGTTCATAGATCCCTCTGATGCTGCGGAGCGTCGCCCCGGAGGCGCACTCCTACATACCTACTTCCGCTGCGAGTGCCTGCCGCACGTAGCGTGCGCGCGCAAGATTGGCTTCGCTCTCCGAGAGCGGCCGGCCTTCCGCGTGGGACAGGTGCGCAGCTTGCGAAAAGATCAGGAGCTTGTTGAGGGTATATACACTCAGGCCGGTGATCAGTTTCAGACCCACGGCCAAGCGCACGCCGCTCAGAAAATTCATTGCCTCGTCGAACGTGAGGCTGCGCGCGTAGCGGAGTGTCCCGTATGCTCGCCAAAGCTTGTCTTCAATAATATAACCAGCGTCACGAAGCAATACTCGCCTCGCCTCCTCCTCTCGCGCGATCACCGTCGTCAACACCTGCAAGAGCTTGTCGACGATCTCTTCCTCCGTTCGGCCCAGTGTCGTCTGGTTCGAGATCTGGAAAAAGTTGCCGACGACCTCACTCCCCTCGCCGTACAGCCCGCGATAGGTAAAGCCGATCTGCTGCAGCCCTGCCAACGTCTTGTTGATCTCCTTCGTCAACACGAGCCCCGGCAAATGGATCAACGCACTCGCCCGCAATCCCGTGCCCGTGTTCGTTGGGCAGGAGGTCAAATACCCGAATTCATCGTGGAACGCAAAAGGCACCCGCTCGCCCAGCTCCTCGTCGATCCGCTGCATGTCCGCGAAGGCGTCGGCCAGGTTGAATCCGGACCGGAGCGTCTGGAGGCGCAGATGATCCTCTTCATTTACCATGACGCCTATTCCGTCGCCGAGAAACACTGCGGCGCCGCTGCGCACCGGGTGCTGGACGTCGAGCCCCGCGAGCTCCTTGCTGATCAGATGCCGCTCATGAAGCAGCAGCCTGTCCTCAGAGCCGAGCTCATCGACTCGGACCAGCAGATTCGCCCGTAAGTGCGGAGAGCTCTCTACAGCCTCCCTGATCCGCGCGAGGATACGGAGCCGCTCACCGTCCCGCGCTCGCCCTGGAAAGGCGAAGCCCTCCAGGTTCCGGGCAAGGCGAATACGCGTGGAGAGGACGATTCCGGCGTGGTCGCCGGACGCATCCAGCCAGTTGACGCCGCCATCCGGCAGGAGCGACAGGTCGAGCGTCATTCCATCACCTTCAGCTGGTCCCGGAGCTTCGCCGCTTCCTCGAAGTGCTCCTGCTCGACGGCTCTGCGGAGCCGCGTCCGGAGCTCGGTCGCCACCGACCCTCCTTCCTCCACTCCACCCTCGGCCGGCGGGCGGTAGCGCTTCCCCTGGTGCTTCGACGTGCCGTGGACGCCGCGGAGGAGGTCGCGGATCTTGGCCTCGAAGGCGCCATAGCAGTAAGCGCATCCCAGACGGCTCGTATTCCGGAAGTCGCGAAGAGTCGAGTTGCAGAAGGTGCAGCGCCAGCTTTCGCTTCCCGCGAGGAGCTGCTTCTGCTGGACGGCCTGAATGAAGTCCGCGAGCGGCTGCTTCGGCATCGTGACGTGCGTTTCGATACCGCGCTCCGCCGCGCACTTCTCGCACAGGTTGAGCTGGCGCACCGGTGGATCGGTCACCTGGGTGACCTGCACGACTGCGTCCCGCTCTTTACAGCTATCACAAAGCATCAGGCCAACACCTCCCGCACATCCGTTTCCTGCAACCGGCCATCCTCCAGCAGCAACGCACGATCCGCGCGCGCCGCAAGCGCCTTGTTATGAGTGACGACGACCATCGCGATGTTCAGGTCTCGCACGAGCTGCGTGAACTGCTCGTGCAGCCGTTCCGCGTTCGCGTGATCGAGATTTCCACTTGGCTCGTCCGCCAGCACGACCACCGGATCCACGGCAAGCGCTCGCGCGACGGCCGTGCGCTGCTGCTCGCCGCCCGACATTTCGGATGGCCGATGCGTGCTCCGTGCGCTCAACCCCACCCGCGACAGCATCTCGGTCGCCCTCGCGCGAGCCTTTTGCGACTCCCAACCGGAAATTCGTAGTGGCATCATCACATTCTCGAGCGCGGAGAACTCGCGCAAGAGGTGATGAAACTGAAAGACGAAGCCGACCTTTCTGTTCCGCATCATGGAAAGCTGGCCGTCGTCGAGGCTGCTCAACGACTCGCCGTCGAGCGTGACCTGGCCGGCCGAGGGCCGATCGAGGGCGCCGAGGATGTGGAGGAGCGTGCTCTTCCCTGCGCCGCTCGCGCCGACGATCGCGATCATCTCGCCGCGACGCACGTCGAGACTCACCGCGTTCAGCACATCCACCCGACCACCATCGCCGCCGAAGTACGACTTCGACAGCTCACGCGCCTCGATGACGTTCATTCGTGACGGATCGCCTCGACGGGGAAAAGGCGCGCGGCCTGAATCGCCGGATAGAGTGTGGCCAAGGCCGCGATGATGATGCTCGCACCGGCGATCCACACGACGTCGCCGAGCTGAATGGTCACCGGAAGATGATCGATGAAGTAAACCGTCGGATCGAGCGGAATGAGCTTGCCGCGATTGATCACGACACCGGCCGTGACACCGATGATGACACCGATCGCCGTTCCGACGAAGCCAATGACGAGTCCCTGCGCGAGAAAAATCCGGCGCACCGATTTCGCTGGTAGCCCCATCGCCTTCAGGATACCGATCTCGCGCGTCTTGTCCTTCACGACCATCGTAAGCGTGCTGACGATGTTGAAGGCCGCGACCAGCACGATGAGGAGAAGGATGATGCGCATCGCGAGCTTCTCGAGCTTGAGCGCCTGGAAGAGCTGCGAGTTTGCTTCCTGCCAATCGGTGACGCGATACGGATAGCCCAGCGTATCCGCGAGCTGCTTCGCGACGTCGCCGGCCTCCCATCGATTCGTCGTGCGGGCCTCGATTCCCGTTACTGCATCGCCGAGCCCCGCGAACTCCTTCGCGCGATCGAGGTCGACGTAGATGTAGGAGTTGTCGTACTCGTACATCCCCGACTCGAAGACGCCCGTGACATCGAACTGGTAGATCCGCGGCACGTAGCCGCCGACGGACGCGTTGAACTTCGCGCCGGCCGGCGAGATCAGTGACAGCTTGCTCCCCGGAAATACATTCAGCCGCTCGGCGAGCCGCTTGCCGAGCACGGCGCCGCGCCGCTGGTTGTCGTCGGTGAAGAAGCGGAAGTCGCCGGTGGAGACGTGCTGGCGGATGCTCGTGACATCGACGACGCCGGGACCGGCGGGCGGGATGCCCTCGATGAACACGCCCTCGGAGTAATCGTGGCCCGCGGTCGCGAGCCCCTGCGTGAGCACGAACGGCGCAGCGGCGACGACGTGTGGATTCCGTCGCACGCGTGCGAGCGTCGGCTGCCAGTCCGCGAGCTTGAGATCCTCGCCGAAGGTGAGGACGCGAAGATCGGGACTGCCGACGAGAATCTTCTCGCGGAGATCCGTCTGCATCCCCGTCATCACGCCGTTGGTGATGATGAGCGCGCCGACGCCCACCAGCACACCGCCGATCGCGATTACACTGATGAAGGAGAAGAGCCGGGCGCTTCCGCGGCTGCGAAGATAACGCCAGGCGATCGACAGCTCGAGACGGCTCATTCTGGTCGCATCGTCGGAAAGAGAATCACATCGCGTATGTGTGATATACCCGACAGATACATGAACAGCCGATCGATGCCGACGCCGACGCCGCCCATCGGCGGCATTCCGTGCTCCATCGCGCGGAGGTAGTCCTCGTCGATGCCCGCAGCTTCCTCGTCGCCCGCCGCGCGCAGCGCTGCCTGCGCCTCGAAGCGGCGGCGCTGATCCAGCGGATCATTGAGCTCGCTGAACGCGTTCGCGAGCTCGCGGCCGCCGGCGAAGAGCTCGAAGCGCTCGGTGAGACTCGGCGCGCCGCGCTTCGGCTTCGCGAGCGGCGAGAGCTCGAGCGGGTAGTCGATGACGAAGGTCGGATCGTGCAGCGTGCGCTCGACGTGCGCCTGAAAGAGTTCGTCGAGCAGCTTGGGGCGCGAGAGCGTATCGGGCTTCGCGACGCCGGCCTTCTCCGCCGCCTTGCGCAGCGCTGCATCGGACATCGCGAGCGCGTCGTCGCCGAGCGCGTTGTCGAGCGACGGCACCCACTCGATGCGCGGGAACGGAGTCGCGAGCGCGGGCACCGCGGCGGCGTAGGCGGGATGCGCGCGCACCGCGTGCGCAGCGGCGACGAGCAACTGCTCCACGAGGAGCATCATGTCCGTGTAGTCCGAATACGCCTGATACCACTCGAGCATCGTGAACTCGGGATTGTGCGTGCGGTCGACGCCTTCGTTGCGGAAGTCGTGTCCGATCTCATAGACCGCATCGAAACCGCCGACGATGAGGCGCTTGAGATAGAGCTCGTCGGCGATGCGGAGGAAGAGCGGAATGTCGAGCGCGTTGTGATGCGTGATGAACGGGCGCGCGGCCGCGCCGCCGTAGAGCGGCTGCAGCACCGGTGTCTCGACCTCGAGAAAGCCGCGGCCATCGAGGAAGGCACGGAGCGCGGTGATCATCCGCGAGCGCGCGACGAACGACGCACGCACATCGGGATGCACCGCGAGATCGACGGCGCGCTGACGATAGCGCTGTTCCGGATCGCTGAAGCCCGAGTGTCGAACGACGACGCCGTCGACGGTCTCCTCCTTCCCGAAGGGGAGCGGACGCAGCGACTTCGCGAGCATCTCCGCGCTCGCGACGCGCACCGTCGCCTCGCCGGTCTTCGTGCGGAAGAGCGCGCCCGAGATACCGATCACGTCGCCGATGTCGAACAGCTTGAGCGTCTCGAACAGCTCGTCGCCGAGATCGTCCTTGCGAAAGTAGAGCTGAATGCGGCCGGAATCATCGGCGAGATGTGCGAAGCTCGTCTTCCCCTGCCCGCGCCAGGCGACTATACGCCCCGCCACACGCACGGTCTCGCCCTCGTCGGCGGCGCCGAGTGCGGCGATGGCGGCGGCGGCGGTGTGCGTGCGCGCGAAGCGATAGGCGTACGGCGGAATTCCGCGCGCGATCAGCGCGTCGTGTTTATCGCGACGGGCCTGCAGAACGAAGTTGAGCTCTTCGGTGCTCACGCTGTGTGCACTCCGGGCGCCGCGCGCTTGAGGTAAGCCTCGATGAACGGATCGATCGCGCCGTCCATCACCTTGCCGACATCGGTGATCTTGAGCTCGGTGCGATGATCGTTGACCATCGTGTACGGCTGAAAGACATAGCTCCGAATCTGGTTGCCGAATGATACGTCGGTCTTCGCGGAATCGATCTCTGCCTTCTTGGCCTCGCGGGCCTCCACCTCGCGCTGGTAGAGCGCGTTCTTCAGCATCTTGAGCGCCGTCTCCTTGTTCTTGTGCTGCGAGCGCTGCTGCTGACAGCTCGTGACGATGCCCGATGGGATGTGCGTGAGGCGAACGGCGGAGCTGGTCTTGTTCACATGCTGCCCCCCGGCGCCGGATGCGCGAAAGACATCCATGCGAATGTCTTCGTCGCGCACCTCGATGTTGATCTCCTCATCGACGTCGGGATACACGAACACGGATGCAAAGCTTGTGTGGCGGCGCGACTGCGAATCGAACGGCGAGATGCGCACGAGACGATGCACGCCGGCCTCCGAGCGAAGGAAGCCGTACGCGTACTCGCCCTTGACCTCGAGCATCGCGCCCTTGATCCCCGCCTCTTCGCCCTCGCTCACGTCGAGCACCTCGACGGAGAAGCCGCGTCGCTCGGCCCAGCGCGTGTACATGCGAAGGAGCATCCCGGCCCAGTCCTGTGCCTCGGTGCCGCCGGCACCGGCCGAGATCTCGACCATCGCGTTGCGCTGATCGTCGGGACCCTGAAGCATCGAGCGAAGCTCGTAGCCGCGGAGCTGCTCTTCGAAGGACGAGAGATCGCGATCGAGCTCCGCGGACAGCTCGGCGTCGGGTTCGGCCTGAAGCAGCTCATCGAGCTCGATCATCTCGCGCAGCTTCGCCTCGAGCCTGTCGAAGGGTTCGACCCAGTTCTTGATCGTGTTGACTTCGGAGATGACCTCGCGCGCGCGATCGGGAACGTCCCAGAAGTTGGACTCCCCCATCTGCGCTTCGCGAGTGCTCAGCGTAACGCGCCTGGTATCCAAGTCAAAGCAACCCCCGGAGCTCGGCGAGTCGCTCATCGTGCCGGCGCAGCTGCCGGGTGCGTTCACTCTCGGACATTGGATCCACTCCACTGATGAGGCGCTTGTGCGCGCGGCGCGACTACAAACGACGCGAGCCGTTCCGGGCGCCGGAACGGCTCGCATCTGAAATATAATCCGACTTCGCGCACGCAGCACTGCGCGGCGCATCTTCATCGATCGGAAAGTGCTAGAAGATCTTCGCTCCGCCCGCGAGAACGTCGTTGAGCGCATCCTGGAAGTGCGTCGTGTTCTCGGCGAACTCCTTCCCCATCTGCTCGACGTATTCCTCATAGCTCTTCTTGATCTCTTCGCGGAAGCTCTCACGCAGCGTGCCGTCGCGCTTCCCCTGCGCGTGGCGATCGGGGAAGTAGGCGATGATGTCGGAGACGAGCGCGCGCGCGAGCCGCTTCGCCTTCTGATTCGGATCGTTGGCGAGGAACGGGTTGATCGGCGGGCGCGCCGCCGGTGCGCCGCCAACCTGCGTTGTGTTCGGACGCGTGACCGGAGCGGTTGCACGCGGGACGGGTGCGGCGGGCGCGGGCGCGGCGGCCGCCGATGCCG
>JACCWE010000139.1 GCA_013697785.1 Gemmatimonadaceae bacterium | reverse complement strand
TGGTGATGCGGTGTCTGGAAAAAGATGCGGACGACCGTCCACAATCGGCGACCGATCTCCTTCGCGTGTTGGAGAGTGTGACCAGCAGCGGCAGTCTGCCCACGATGCCCGGGATCCTTCTGGGTGGACGACGCAGACTCTGGCGCGCGCTCGCCTTCTACGCGTTGGCATTCGTCGCCGTGACGGTTCTCGCCAAGGCGGCCATCATCGCCATCGGCCTGCCGGAATGGGTCTTTCCAGGTGCGCTGGTCATGATGGCGTTGGGACTACCGGTCATTCTCTTCACCGCATTCGTGCACCACGGCGCGCACCGCGCGATGACCGCACCGGCGCTCACTCCGGGCGGCTCGCCGACATCGCACTCCACGATGACGAAGCTGGCCGTCAAGGCGAGTCCGTGGGTGTCCTGGCGCAAGACCGCCGCGGGTGGCTTCATCGCGTTCGGCACGTTCGCGTTGCTCGTCGTCGTGTTCATGGTTCTTCGCGCGCTCGGCATTGGTCCGGCGGGGTCGCTGCTCGCGTCCGGGAAGCTCAAGGAGAACGAGCGGCTGCTCGTCACGGATTTCCAGGCAACCGGGGCGGATACATCGCTGGGGAGTGCAGTCACGGAGGCCGTGCGCACCGATCTCGGGCAATCCTCGGTCGTTACCGTCGTGCAGGCGAGCACGGTCGGCGCCTCGCTCACGCGCATGGAGCGCTCACCGACGAGTCGACTCGACCTCGCTTTGGCCCGCGAGGTGGCGCAGCGGGAGGGGGTGAAGGCGGTGGTGGATGGCAACATCCGCCAACTGGGCAGCGGGTTTCTCGTGGCGCTCCGACTCGTTTCCGCCGAGAGCGGAGATGAGTTAGCGAGCTTTCACGAGACGATCGACGGTCCAAAGGAGCTCATTCCGGCTGTGGACAGGTTGACGCGAGAACTGCGCGGCAAGATCGGCGAGTCGCTGAAATCCGTCCGCAGCAACCCGGCGCTCGAGCAAGTGACGACGCCCTCGCTCGAGGCACTCAAACAGTACGCCGCCGGAGCCCGCACCAACGACTTGGGAAGCGACTACCCGAAGGCGATCGGGCTGCTTACGGAGGCGGTGACGCTCGACACGTCATTCGCCATGGCGTACCGGAAGCTCGGCATGGCGCTATTAAACGACGGTCGGCCACGCGAGCAGTCCGACGCCGCGTTCGAGAGAGCCTACCGCTATCGGGACCGTCTTACCGAGCGTGAGCGATACCTCGCGACGACGGGCTACTTCGCGTTCGGACCGGGCCGAAACCGACAGAAAGCAATCGCTGGCTACGAGTCGCTTCTCGAGCGCGACTCACTCGATCCCATTGCGCTCTCTAATCTCGGAAGCTTACTCTCCGACCGTGGCGAGTTCGCCCGCGCCGAATCGCTGTACCGGCGCGCGATCCGTTCCGGACGTGCCGGCCCAGGTGAGCATATGAATCTCGTGTATGCCGAGCTCAAGAACAACGAGTTCACACAGGCCGATTCCAGTGCGGCCGCCGCTCGAGCCGAATATCCGACGGTCGCGCTGATCGCGAGGTTAGCTCCCGCCCTATTCTATGCTCGAGGGCGAGTGGATTCCGCCACACTCCGCCTCCTCCAAATTCGTGCGGGCGACCGCGACGTTGGAAACCGTGCCTGGGCAACGCACCGCCTCGCCGACCTGGAGATGCTCCATGGGCGGCTCGCAGCGTGGGCGCGCCTCGAGGCCGATGCTCAGGCGCAGGATGGGGCGCGCGGTGCTCCGCCGCCGCCGCTGAGCGGCGCGGGAGACTCCGCATGGATGGACAGCTGGTTTCTCGAGCAACCCACACGGAGCGTACAGAAGCTCGATGCTGCACTCGCGCACACGCCACTTCGCTCGCTCAAGGAACTCGACCGCCCATACTTGCCTGCCGCCGAACTCTACGCGCTCGCCGGCCGTCCCGATCGAGCCCGGGCGCTGCTCGCGCAGTACGCGGCCGAGGTGAAGGACACCGCGCTCCGTCGGGATCAGGAGCCGGAGCGGCACAACGCGCTTGGCGAGATAGCGCTGGCCGAGCGGCGCCCGCTCGACGCAGTCGCCGAATTCAGGGCGGGTGACCAGCTCCCCGACGGCTCGACCGGGTGTATGCCCTGTCTCCCCGCGGCACTCGGGCGCGCGTTTGACCAAGCCAACATGCCCGACTCGGCGATCGCGATGTACGAGCGCTACCTCGCGACGCCGGCTGTGCTGAGCTACTACCTGCTCGACGCTCAAATGCTCGCGGGGATCCACAAGCGTCTCGGAGAGATGTACGAGGCAAGGGGTGACCGGGACAGAGCCGTCAGCCACTACCTCCAGTTCGTGACGCTGTGGAAGGACGCCGACCCCGAGCTCCAGCCCAAAGTGGCCCAGGTGAAGCAGCGGCTGGCGCATCTACGGGATGTGGAGCGGCGCTGAGGGCAAGCTCCACCTTCAGTGATCGTCAAGCAGACGGGATGTTACTTCGCGATGACTTTCCTTCAATCCCACCTCGCCGATCCGGAGAACGAGTATTTCTCCGACGGCATGACGTAGGAAAACATCATCGCACTCGGCAAGCTGCGGAATCGCGATTCAAACAGCACTGCCTTAGCCGTAGCCTATCACAAGTTGCGGTGCCCGAATTCCGTCTTGCCAAGGGGACAGTTTTCGAATTCGGCTAACGGCGATGCGAGGCACGAACACACGTACGGCTAAGTGGAACCGAGTTAGCTCAGTATGCCACTGCGTACGACGAGAAGTGAATGATAGGGGAGCAACGCTGTAGCAAGGCAACCACTCACTCATCATCCAACTCGGCGCGTTATCCTCGCCAACGGAAATCGGCATTCAGCTCCTCCCGTCAGGGAGCGTCTAGGTCGAGTTCTTTCGGGAAGAACTGCATTTCGCCATCCCTGCCACGCTCACGTTGAGCCACGCGACTGCAACCGATCTAGCGGAGGGCGGCGCGCATGCACACGTTGTGCAACAAACGCCTGCCTCCCGACTGCGAGCATGCAAATCGTTCTCGCACGTTTGATGGTACAGCCTGGCTCTAGAGAAGCTGAATATATCTCCTTCAACTCGATGGCTCGGATCATGAGACACAGATGCCCGATCGCAGCTCGCCAAGTTGTAATATGCGTAATGGGGGTGACTCTCGGCTGTGCCCATCCCAATGCGGCCATTCGCGGAGGTGTTCGCAGCAATGGCACCTCAGCGAATCGAGGGAGTGGAAGCCAGTCCCAATTCATGTCGTTCGTCACGCCGACGCTGGAGCAACCGCTCCCCGAGCTCGGAACCATGTGGACATTCGAATCTCCACCGTTGCCATACTGGAAGAAGAGGTATGACTTCGTGCCTCGTCAACAGTGGCTGGATCATGTCCGAAAGAGCGCCCTGCGGCTTCCCAACTGCTCTGCTTCATTCGTCTCCGCGACGGGACTGGTGCTCACCAATCATCACTGTGCGCGCGAATGCGCCATCGACGTGTCTCCCGCGGATACGGATTACATGAAGACGGGGTTCGTCGCCGCAAGTCCAAAGGCCGAGAAGAGGTGCACGAAGATGTGGGTCGATCAGCTGCAGTCGTTCGAGGTAATCACTGATCGAGTTATTTCAGCGCTCCCGAAGAGCGGAACTGCTACGCGGCGCAACGCTTCGCGAGACTCCTTGACCCATGCGATCACGTCGGAGTGTGAGGCGGCATCTCAACTGCATTGCGAGGTCGTCTCATACTATCAAGGTGGTGCATACTCGCTCTACCGGTTCAGGCGATATACGGATGTTCGGCTGGTGATGATGCCGGAAAAGCAGATTGCGGCATTCGGCGGCGATCCGGACAACTTTGTCTATCCGCGATGGGCTCTCGACTTCGCCATCTTACGGGTTTATGAGAACGGAATTGCCGTCCTCCCCTCTGACTTCCTTCGCTGGAGCCCGCAAGGAGCTGGGGATGGGGATGCTACCTTCACCGTGGGCAATCCCTACTCCACCGAGCGCTTGCTCCCGCTATCGAGGTTGGAGGAGGAGCGAGATGTGGTGTATCGCATGTACGCAGACGCGAACGACTCGGCGGTTGCCGCTCTGCGGGAGGTATCAGCGGCGGGCCCGTCGAAAGCGCGGGCTTTGCTCGAGGAGCTTTCTTCGACCGCGAATGAGCAGAAGCTCATGCATGGCCTTCGGAACGCGCTCTTCGACAGCGTTTTGATGAGGAGAAAGACGCTGTTCGAGAAAGACCTTCGCGGTCGTGTGAATGCCGATCCGGAACTTGCTCGAGCGTACGGCTCGGCATGGGACTCGATTGCAGTTGCGGTGCGCCAGTTAGGGGAGCTCGAGCCTCTGCGATTCTACTATCGATCTTACCCCGGCCAGAAGTTGATGAATCTCGCATTCTCCATTGTTCGGGTCACCCAACAGGCATCCATACCGGACAGCGCACGAATGCAGGATTTTCACGGCTCCGAGATAGAAAGGATGATGTCTCAACTTCGCGAGGAGCCGCCTGTCGATACTGCCGTTGAACGCCAAGTTCTCCGATCGCTCCTTCAGAGCGGACAGCGCGATCTGCCTGCCGACGATTCCGTCATCGTTGCAGCATTGCATGGTGAATCGCCCGATGCAGCATCCAAGCGACTCGTGGCTCACACGGAGATTGCGACAGTCGAAGGTCGCAACGCGCTGCTGAATGGGGGCGCGGCAGCTGTAGCGCGCTCACGCGACCCGTTCATCGCACTCGCACGTATCGCCGAGCCGCGCTTGCGTTCTCATAGGGCACGAACCGCCGAGCTCCAGCGAGTGATTGCCGAGAATCAAGCCCGCATTGGGGCGGCGGCATATGCTGTATATGGAAGAGCGTTACCGCCTGATGCGACGTTCTCACTACGAATCAGCGACGGCGCTGTGCTGGGATACAAGTACAACGGCACACTGGCCCCCTGGAAGACCACGTTCTTCGGTCTTTACGATCGAGCAGCCTCGTTCGATCAGCGAGCGCCGTTCGATCTCCCGACGCGCTGGAATGAACGTCGAGGACAGTTGGATCTGAGCACACCGTTCGACATGGTGACCACCAGCGATGTAGTCGGGGGCAACTCCGGCAGCCCAGTCATCAATCGAAATGGCGAGATTGTGGGACTGGCGTTCGACGGGAATCTCGAGGGCCTCTCGAGCAACTTTCTCGTACGTCCGAATGCAGCTCGGGCCATATGCGTTACCTCGAACGCCATCATCATGAGCCTGCGTAAGGTATATGAGATGAATCAATTGGCGGACGAACTCGAAGGATCGGCATCCGGTCATTAGGGGATCTGCACATCGCCAGGGTAGACGCTGGAGCCGGCGGACGGAACGACGCGCATTTCTATGCGGTTCAGCTACGGCAGGTGAGAGCGTCGCAGGTTAGATGCCTTTCAGGCAGACGAGCACCGAGTCATCGAGCGCGGCGGTTACGAAGCTTCCGGAAAGCCGCGGGAGTGGTGGACGGACAGTGCGTGAAGACAAGGAGCCGAGACGTGATCAGTGACTTTTTGATGAGTGGTAGGAAGGTCGTCTTTCTCGGCACCGCTCTCTGGATGTTCATCTCCCCGCTATCAGCGCAGTCGCACGTTGTTAGGGTCGGTACCGTCGTAGACGAAACGGTGCACAGTTCCTCGTTGGTTGGCAACCTGCTTGGTGATTCGCCCGACAGAAGCGTTACCGTGTATCTGCCCCCGGGGTACAAAGGCCAGTCATCGCGCTATCCGGTCGTTTACCTCCTTCATGGATTTCTTGCAAACAATAGGAGCTGGACCGAAAGCGATTGGGCAAACGTGCCGAAGACGATGGACGCCCTCATCGCAGCGGGGAAAGTGCGCAGCATGATCGTCGTAATGCCTGACGGTGCCAACAAGTTAGGCGGGTCCTTCTACACCAATTCGGTCACTACAGGAAATTGGGAGGACTTCATCACGCGCGATCTCGTTCGGTACATCGACAATAAGTATCGAACCGTCCCGCACGCATCGAGTCGCGGCATTGCGGGACATTCGATGGGTGGCTACGGCGCCATCAAGATCGCAATCAAGCATCCGCAGATTTTCGGCGCAGTGTACGCACTCAGCGCGTGTTGCATGGAGTGGGGGGGAGGTATGTCGCCCTCCAATCCGGCGTGGAACAAAACGATGACTTTCCGCAGTCTGAGCGACGTCGTCGCGGCCCGAGACTACATCTCGAGGAGCGAGTTCAACTTTCAGAATGCAGAGGTGTCGCGTGATTTTTTTGCGTTGGCGGCGCTGTCAATGTCAGCAGCTTGGTCACCTGATCCCGCGCGCCCACCGTTCTTTGCGGATCTCCTCGTTGAAGGAAGTGGCGACGCCCGGACAATATCGGCAATGCACGTCGCTCAGTGGTCGGTCAACATGCCGGTCGCAATGTTCGGCCAATATCGTTCGAATCTCAAGCAGCTCGTGGCGATTGCTTTCGACGTTGGAAAACAGGACGAATACCCGGAAATTCCGACCGGTGCGCACGACTTCGATGCGGGACTTACCAGCAACGGGATTCGCCATCAGTTCGACGAATACGATGGCACCCACAACAGTAGAATCGGAGAACGCCTGGAGAGCAGAGTATTCCCATTCTTTTCCCGCGCGCTGAAGTAGTCCGAGGCATTTGCGCAAATAGTTGGCTACTCGCACGTTTGCCGACCGTGCCCCGCGACGCACGCCAAGCAGCTCCGCTGCTTGCACTGTCCCACAACTCGCCGGTCACCACGTTCCCAGCCGAACGCAGACTGATGTACATTGGGCAGTGAAGGCGAGAATACGAAAACCGTGGCGGCCGCCGGTTTGAGAGTGACAGGGGCGCGCAGCGCGGACTGCTCTCCAATCTGCTCTCCCTTCAGCCGCGGCATCGTCCGACACGAGGAGTAGGGAAGTCCGGTGCGATCGCGCGCGCCGTGACTTGAAAGACGGGCAAAATGCCGAACTTCCGTTCGCCTCCGGAACGCCTGGAAAGTGTGTGTACGTTAATAGCGTACCGTGGGTTCGAATCCCACCTCGTCCGTGGTAGCACAACGAAGTACGATGCGCGCTATTTGCTCGCGCGCCGTTGCTCTGCTGAGTGCACGGACAACGGAGCGTCGCATGGCAAAGTCGAGCCGCGGTGGATCGCAGACTCCCGTTTGTTATCCGGGTGCCGCCAGCAATACGAGCATCACGAATCGCGTCAAACTCGGTGCTGCCCTTGCGATCATTGCGCTCGCTCCTGGCATCGGACGCGCGCAGCAGATTACCGTGACGTTGCTGGGTACGGGCTGTCCGCCCGCGGTGATGAACCGCTTCGGACCCAGCACCCTGGTAGAGGCTGGCGACCAGAAGTTCGTGTTCGACGCTGGACGCGGCGCTCTGCAACGACTGACCCAGCATGGCGTACGCTGGCGAGATGTGCAGGGCGTCTTTCTCACGCACCTGCACTCCGACCACGTCGTCGGATTTCCCGATTTGTGGCTAACCGGCTGGTTGATAGTACCTGGGCGAGATGTGCCACTTCCAGTCTGGGGCCCGAGCGGCACCAGCAACATGATGGCGCACCTCGAACAAGCGTACCAAGCGGACATCAACGTCCGGATCGCAAGCGACGGTGCGGCGCCCGATGGCGTCAAGCTGATCGCTCGCGATATCATCGAGGGAATCATTTACGACCGCGGCGGCGTGAAAGTCACGGCCTTTGATGTGGATCACGGAGCGATGAAGCCGGCATTGGGCTATCGCATCGACTATGCCGGGCGATCCGTCGTCCTGTCCGGCGATACCCGCGTGTCGGAAAATCTCATTCGGCACGCGCAGGGAGTGGACCTGTTGGTGCACGAAGTATTCGTACCGGAGACCTTGGTGCGAGCCGGCGTACCTCAAGAACGTGCGAAGAACATCATCGCCAATCATCTCACCCCTGCGCAGGCAGGAGAGGTGTTCACGCGAACGAGGCCAAGGCTCGCGGTCTTTTCGCACATCTGCATGCCGACGGCCATCGCGCAGGACGTCCTGGCATCGACGCGCACGACGTACTCGGGGCCATTGGAGGTCGGCGAGGATCTCATGGTCATAAACGTGGGGGAAAGGCTCGAAGTCAGGAGACCTGCGCATCCCTCACCCTGAATGCGCGTCATCGCGCCGACACGATCTACTTCTCTTCGAGCACGGGGCATTTCCGCAAGTAGACCTGTGTAAGCACGACCAGCCCCACGCGCACGTACTCAGCCCTTCACGAACGCCAGTAAATCCGCGTTGATCACATCGGCGTTCGTCGTCGGCATCCCGTGCGGAAAGCCAGGGTACGCCTTGAGGGTGGCATGCTTCAACAGCTTCGCCGATTTCGGGCCGGCATTCGCGAACGGCACGATCTGGTCGTCCTCGCCGTGCAGCACCAGTGTGGGAACGTCGATCGCCTGGAGATCATCGGTGAAATCGGTTTCGGAGAACGCCTTGATCCCTTCGGTGTGGGCGAGTACGCTCCCCATCATCGCCTGCCGCCACCAGTTCCTGCGCACGCCTTCCATCTGCTTCGCGCCGGGACGATTGTAGCCGTAGAAGGGGAGCGTGAAGTCGATGAAGTACTGCGCGCGGTTGAAGGCGGTGCTCGCACGAATCTCGTCGAAGACCGAGATAGGAATTCCCTCGGGGTTGGCGTCCGTCTTCACCATGAGCGGCGGCACAGCGCTGATCAGCACTGCCTTGGCGACGCGGCCTTTGCCGTGTTTTGCCACGTAGCGCGCCACCTCGCCGCCGCCGGTGGAATGCCCGATGTGAATCGCGTCGCGAAGGTCGAGCTTCGCGGTGAGCGCCGCGACGTCGGCGCGTACGTGTCCATGTCGTTGCCCGTCGCCGTCTGGCTTGAGCGGCCGTGGCCGCGCCGGTCGTGCGCGATGACGCGGTAGCCTTTCTGAAGGAAGAACATCATCTGGTTGTCCCAATCGTCGCCACTCAATGGCCAGCCGTGATGGAAAACGATCGGTTGGCCCTTCCCCCAGTCCTTGTAGAAGATCTGGGTTCCATCGGAAGTCGTGATGAAGTCCATGGCATTCACTCGTCGAAGGGTGGATCGAAGGCTCGACCGAAAGATCGTGTCCGGAGAAACGCGGCGCATCCACTGCACGGTGTGTCTTTGCCTACCACTATCGGCTAGTGCCGCGCTGGCTGAGCGCGACACCAACGCGCATCGCCCACCGCGGCGCGAAATGTTAGACTAGTCAACCACCCGTAACCCCGCACCGCGGCTTATTTCTCGGAGATCGACGAATGCAACGCAAGTTCGAGAACGTGCTCGCAACCATCGGCAACACCCCGGTCGTGCGCATCAACAAGCTCGCTCCCGCGGGCGTGAATCTCTTCGTGAAGACCGAGGCCCGCAATCCGCTCGGCTCGGTTAAGGACCGTCTCGCACTCGGTGTCATCGAGGACGCTGAAAAGTCGGGGCAGTTGAAGCCGGGGCAGACCGTGATCGAGGCCACGAGCGGGAACACCGGTATCGGTCTCGCGATGGTGTGCGCGGCGAAGGGCTATCCGCTCGTGGTGACGATGGCCGAGAGCTTCAGTGTGGAGCGCCGAAAGCTCATGCGCTTTCTCGGCGCAAAGGTGATCCTCACGCCGTCTGGGGAGCGGGGAACGGGGATGGTGAAGAAAGCGGTCGAGCTCGCCGAGGCGCATGGATGGTTTCTGACGCGGCAGTTCACGAACGAGGCGAATGCAGATGTGCACTCGCGCACGACAGCGAGAGAGATCATCGATGCGTTCGAGGGTGAGCCCCTCGACTACTGGGTGACGGGCTTCGGCACCGGCGGTACGCTCAAGGGAGTGTCGCGCGTGCTCGCGAAGGAGCGGCCCGATACGAAGATCATCGTGTGCGAGCCTGTCGAAGCGCCGATGCTGATGAGCGGCACGAAGCAGGACCGCAACGCCGACGGCTCGGCCGTCGCGAGTCACCCCTCGTGGAAGCCGCACCCGCTGCAGGGATGGAGCCCCGACTTCATTCCGAAGCTCGCCGGCGACGCTGCGGACGCCGGCGTCATCAGCCGCATCGTTACGATCACCGGCCCGGACGCGATGCACTGGAGCCGAGAGCTGGCGCTGAAGGAGGGAATCTTCTGCGGCACGTCATCGGGCGGAACGTTCGCGGGCGCGATGCAGGTGGCGAAGGAGGCAAAGAAGGGCGAGACGATCCTCTGCATGCTCCCGGATACCGGCGAGCGCTATCTCAGCACGCCGCTGTTCGCTGATGTGCCGGTCGACATGACGGATGAGGAGCATAAGATCTCGCTGTCGACGCCAAGCGCGCAGCTGCCGCTTCCAGTCGCGAGCGCGTGACCTGACCCATCCCTGATTCGGCTGACACCAGAGGCCTGCAATGACCAGCGCACCGCCCGCCGCCGCCGCGCGCCTGCGCTCACGCATCGAGTCCGTCGATGTCGTGCGCGGTGTGATCATGATCCTCATGGCGCTCGATCACACGCGTGATTTCTTCGGAATTCCAGGGCAGAATCCAGTGGATCTCTCAAAGGCCTCCGCCGCGCTCTTCCTCACGCGCTGGATCACCTATTTCTGCGCGCCGATCTTTTTTCTCCTCACCGGCACCGGCGCGTACCTCTCCCTCCGGAAAAAGTCACCAGAGGAGCTGTCACGCTTCCTGTTTACGCGCGGTGTGTGGCTGATCTTTCTCGAGACGGTCGTCGTTCGATGCTTCGCCTACCAGTTCAACGTCGACTATCGCGTGACGATGCTCCTCGTGCTCTGGGCTCTGGGTTGGGCGATGATCACCCTCGCTGTTCTCGTGCGCCTCCCGACGATCGCTGCGACTGTCTTCGGTGTCGTACTCATCGTCGCGCACAATGCGTTCGATTCTGTGCAGTCCGCGAATCCGCTCTGGGTCGTGCTCCACTCGCCGGGCTTCCTCGTGAACACGCCGCGCGTCGTCGTCTTCTCCGCGTATCCGCTCATTCCGTGGATCGGTGTGACGGCCGTGGGCTACTCGCTCGGGCAGATCTACGCCTGGGATGCCGACAGGCGCCGCGCGGTTCTGCTTCGCGTCGGGCTCGCGCTCACGGCGGGGTTCGTTGCCTTGCGCGCGGTGAATCTCTATGGCGACCCGAATCGCTGGTCGGCCCAGAAGTCCACACTCTACACCGCGCTCTCATTTCTGAGCGTGACGAAATATCCGCCGTCGCTGCTGTTTCTGCTGATGACACTCGGCCCCGCGCTGCTTTTTCTGCGTGCGGTGGATGGCGGAGCGCCGCGCGCATTCAGGCCGGCGCTCATCATCGGCAAGGTGCCGATGTTCTACTACGTTCTGCACTTCGCGCTCATCCATCTGCTGGCCCTAGGCACCTGCGTTGTGCGCTACGGTGGCGCGCACTGGATGTTCGAGTCCCCCGACCTTGGTCACTATCCGTTTTCGCCGCCGCCCGATTGGGGTTATTCGCTCCCGATCGTCTATCTGGTATGGGCGGTCGTCGTGATTGCGATGTACCCGCTCTGCCGATGGTTTGCGGCACTCAAACAGCGGAGAAGCGACCCGTGGCTGAGCTACCTGTAGCCGACGCTGGTAAGGAAAAACCATCGGCGCGCACGTATCTGACCTTAGCGATTCTGTGCGCCGCTTCGGCAGTGGGAAGCTCCGGGCTCGCGTGCCGGATTCCATTCGGCTTCGGCGCCGCGATCACAGGCGCGGTCGCTCTCTACTGCCTCGTGCGGCTGGCGAGATCTCTCCGCCTGCCCGGGCACTGAGCTCGGGTCTTCGCCATCACGCAGGAAAGTGTATCGATTCGTCACCATTTCTGGTGACGCTGGTCACGTAACACGATACGTTCGCGCGGCAGGAACCTTGTCCGGCGCTGGCGTGGTACACTTCTGCCACGAAGGCGCACGTCATGCACTGTTCTCGCGCGAATCGCGAGCGCGCTGCTCAGCGGGGCCTTTACTCACGCCTTCGGAGTCTATTTCACATGCGTCTTTCCACTCGTCTGCTCCTCGCCGCGGCAGTAGCCGTCATCGCAGCCACGACGGCGTGCGGGAGCGATTCCACCGGTCCTCCGGGTGGCGGCGATCATACACCTGGCACGCTCGCGCAACACTTCGACACGCTGTACGCTCGGGCGAAGGCTTCGAGCGTGAGCGACACGAATTACAACGAGCGTATCCAGATCCTCTCAGATCTCGAGCTGGCTGCGGCGTTCGGCGCTTCACCCACCAGCATCACAGTCACAACTGCTTCCGGCACCGAGTCGTGGAATGCGTTCGTCTTCGAAGAGGTGCGGAACATCGGGGGCGCCGCGACAGACTCGGCTTACGTCATCGTTGCCTATCGTGACTCGCTTGTGCATACGGCGATCGTGACGGGCGTTCGCGCGAACGGCACCTCGCTTGGTGCGTCGCTGATCACCAACGATACGCTCGTCGTGGTGGCAAGTGCGAACAGTGGAGTCGCTACGCTCGTCTCCAGCGGCGGCGCGTGCCCAGCGCCGATCGCCGGCCTCGTCAATCCGATCATCGCAACGGGAGAAAGCGCAACGTGCGTCTCGGCTGTCATCCAGGCGGCGCACACGTCCGAATTTCCGGCGAGAACGGGCGTTCCCGCTGCGTACATGCACTTCTCGTTCGCAGCGAGGACGTTCGCAGGCGAGCGCTTCTTCGATCCGCCGACCTCCGGCGGGGCGGTCCTCATTTCGTCCTCGCTCGGGCATCTGCTGCGCTCGAGTCACTGACCGACTGACGCTAGTGGAAGATCCCCCTCAGCCCCCTCAGCTTCTGGCCGATCTTCGACCGGGTTGACTGATTCGCGGGGGCGGCCGCGGCTGGAGGGGGCGATGGGGGCGGTACGACCGGTGCCGCCGACGGTGGAATGTCGACGCCCGTCGTCGCGTCGATGAAGTAGGAGCGGTTGCCGTCACTCGCGCTCCTGATCCGCCACGCGATGCGCTGCGTTCCGCGCGAGGTGATCGTCGTCAGCCGTCCCTCGCGCAGCGAGCCGAACATCCCGCTGTGACGCGCCGTCTCGACGGCGGCAGGAAGATCGACGAACGAGTCGGGAAGCGCGCGAATCGTCGACATCGGAACGGCAGGGAGGCGTACCGTCGTCGGCTCGCCGGAAGGCGCGGCGGTGAGCGCGAGTCCGGCGCCATCGGTGGGCGAGCGAAAGCCGTATTGCACCTGGAAGTCCTTCGCGTCGCCGGCGATGTCCGGCGACGCAACGATCTGCGTCAGCACTGCATCGGTGCGCCACTTTCGCCCAGACGACAACGCTGCCTGCGCCGCCTCGGCGAAATGCGACGGCATCGCGTGCGGATCATCCTTCGGAATGCCGACGATCGAGCCGGCGGATCGCGTCGACACGACGGGCGTTACCGGAGTGGGCGCAACCTCGGCTCTCTTCACCTGCGGCTCGCGATGCGAGACGAGTGTGCGCGCGCCGATGAGCACCACCATCGCTGCGACTGCGGCAGTGCCCCACTTGATCAGCGGGTTCCCGGTGAAAGCCGGCGCCATCGTGATCTCGCGCTTCTTTCGCACTTCTTCCGCGGCGCTCTTGAGTGGCGCCGCCGCTGCCATGTCGCGCTCGAGACTCGCAATCAGCCGCTCCACATCCTCGTGCCACCGCAGATCACTCATCTCGATCGCATTGCGTCGCGAGAGATCCTTCAAGTCCTCGGGGAGCGAGTTTGGACCGGGCATCTTCGCGCCCTGAATGAGCGCGGGAATGAGCCTGAGCTCTCCGGCGCGGCGAAGTCCGGACGCCACCTCGAGCCGTACGAAGTCGCCCGCATCGTCGATTCGGCGCGCGCCGATCCTGCCCGTGCCCGCCCATCGCTTGCCCATCATCACGATCATCACCGACGATCGGTTGAGCGAGTCGTCGAGCACATTGATGAAATCCTGGCCGGGCGCGATGTGATCGATGTCGAAGAAGAGGCGGTTGCGGCCGAAGTGCGCACTCAGCGCATCGTACAGACGGCCGACGTGTCCGCTGCTGTCATCTCGCCGGTAGCTGATAAAGATCATTGGAGCAGAGGCAGATGCGTCCGGCATTGATCCTCGAGGTACGGCGAACGATTTCGCGGAGCTTTCGACGCGCTGGAGCCCGCTGCTATGCTAGGAAAAGCGCAACTTTGCCGCAAGCGGGCTCACGGCGCATCACCGCCGATACTGGCGCGCGGACCCTTGAAGTCGCATATCTGCGCCCACCGACCTCACGACCTCGCGGCCCATGTCCGATCCGACTGCCACATCTCGTTCCACGTCCGAATTTCTCGCCGACGGCGCGGGTGCCTCCGCAGCGGACGGGCGCGTTCCGATCGTATTCGGCGTCACCGGTCATCGCGCGCTGCGTGCGGCCGACGAGGCGACGATCACCGCGCGGCTGCGCGCCCTCTTCGCCCGAATCCGAAAGGAGGCGCCGAGCTCTCCGATGGTTCTCCTCTCGTCGCTCGCGGAGGGAGCGGATAGGCTGGTCGCGCGCGTCGCACTCGATGAGGGGCTCGGGCTCATCGCCGTTCTTCCGCTCGATCAGGAGAGCTACGAGAGCGATTTCACGGCCCCGCGATCGCGCGATGCATTCCGCGAGCTACTCCTCGATCCGCGCACCGAGCGAGTGATCGTAGCGCCGAAGGTCGATCCCGACGGCGACAAGCCGGGCGCCGGACGCGATCATCAATATCTCCTCGCCGGCCTGTTCGTCGCGAGGAACAGCGATGTCCTGATCGCACTCTGGGATGGCGAGTCGCCACGTGGCACTGGCGGCAGCGCGCAGATCGTCTCCTTCCGTCGAACCGGCACGCTCGACTCCGACGACTGGGTTCGTCTCGTCGTCGCGCTCGCGCCGTATCCGTTCAATCTCTCCAACGCGCCCCTCGATGCGCCGCAGACGGGGCTCGTCTATCACATCCCGGTGAAACGCTCCGACGACCCGCCCTCGAGCGCTGCTGCCGCGGCGGACTGGCTCGTTCCGGCGAGCTACGAATCCTCGTCGCGCATGCGCGAGCGCTTCGTCGAGAAGAGTCTCTCGACTCTTCGTCATCGCGACCGTCTCAATCGCGAGGGCGCGAGTCTGCGCGCGCACAGCGCAGGACACGTCGCCGCCTCGGCTGCCTACCTCACGAGCGGCGAGGCGACGCCATCGTCACGCGATCCAAAGGCACCCGCGTCGCTCGCCGGCCTGCGCACCGTCTTCTCGATAGCCGACGCGCTCGCGATCAAGCATCAGAAAAGCATCTACGGCACGATGATCATGCTCTTCGGCATGATCGCCATCGCAACGATCTCCCTGCTGCTCAGAAATCTCGCGACCACCGAAGACGCCAAGCGCATGTACCTGGGCGGCTATCTCCTGCTGCTCACCTTCGCCGACCTGTTCTATTTGCGCACGCGCGTCCGCCGCAGTCAGGATCTCTTCCAGGACTATCGTGCCATCGCCGAGGGACTTCGCGTGCAATTCTTCTGGAGGCTGAGCGGCTCGGCTGCGGCAGTCTCCGACTTCTACCTGCGCAAGCAGCGGAGCGAGCTTCGCTGGATTCGCGACGTGCTCCAGGTGTGCGCGCTCAGGGCGATTCCGATCGAGCACGGAGACTTCGCCTCGGTGCAGCGACTGTGGGTGAAGGATCAGCGCGCGTACTACGACCGGGCGGGGGAGCGCGACGGAAATCGCCGGCGACGGCAGCGCATGATCGGGAGCGCGCTCGTGCTTCTCAGCCTCGGGGCGACCATTCATTGGCTCTGGAGTATCGCGGAAGGTGAAACTGTCTACCTGCTCATCGCCGCTCTCGCCGGCACCGTGCTAACCGCGCACCTGCTGTACGAGATACACAACGCGACCGGCGAAGCGGAATCGCCGAACCAGCGCTCACTTCGCGATACTGTTGCGGTCGGCGTAGTGAGCATCGCGGTCGCATTCGCGCTTTATTTTTTGCTCGACCTTGGCGGACCTGCGATAATGCAGAGCGCTCCGCAGCTCCTGATCAAGGACGACAAGCTCGAGTGGATGCTCGCGGCGATCGGCGTGACCGCACTCATCGGAACCTTTGCTCACGCGTACGCCAACGTGCGCGCGTTCGGCGAGCACCAGAAGCAGTATGAGCGCATCGGCGATCTCTTTCAGGCGGCCGACAGCGCGCTCGATCGCGTTTCCGCCAACCCCGATCCGCAGGACGCCAATCGTGTCCTCTTCGACCTCGGCTGCGAGGCTCTGGCCGAGCACGCGGACTGGCTGCTGCTGCACCGCGCGCGCCCGATCGAGCTTCCGACGGCGGACATTTAGCTAGCTCGCGACTCGCTTGTGGGGAGGTGCGGCGCGAGGTTAGCGGGCGTCGCTCCGCTTTTTCGCGAGCGTCAGCGATGCGGATCGCCGGGTGGGAGCCGGCTCATCGCGCGACGCGGGCGCGTCGATCGCGTGCGCGAGCTCAGCTGCGCCGTGTCCGTAGTTCGTCTCGACCGCACGCCTCGCGGCCTCGGGGTCGCCTGCACGAAGTGCGCGCACGATGGCATCGTGCTCGGTCGCCGCATCCGCAATGCGCTTGGGGAGAAGCAGCGTCGCATACACGCGATTGTAGCGCTCGGCCTGAGGCTTGATGACATCGAGGAGCGCGAGCAGACGCGGACCGGCAGCGGCATGCGTGCACGCGTGGTGGAAAGCGGCGTCGAGATCACGCAGCCGGTCGTGTGATGGATTCGATGATGCTCCCTCGCGACGCATCGCCTCGTTGAGCGCCATCAGCTCGGCGACCAGCTCGAGCCGGCGATCGGTGGGGAGCTTTGCTGCGGCAGCGGCCGCGTGCCCTTCGTGCAGCGCGACGAGCGAGCACAGCTCATCAGCGTCGCTATCGACCAGAGGAGCCACGACGGGCCGTGCATGCCGAAAACCATCGGGGGTGACGACGTAGCCTTCCTGCTGCAGCCGCTGAATCGCATCGCGGATCGGCGTGCGGCTCACGCGGAACTGTAGCGCGAGCTGATCCTCGATCAGGCGTGTGGCCGGAGCGAGGCGCCCGTCGTTGATCGCATCGCGAAGCGCGCGATATACGCGCATTCCCTCGGCTCGTCGCGCAGCTTTTGCGCGTGGCACGACCGAGATCACACGCACGGGCGTGCCGGGGAGTTCCGCAACGAGTGGCCGTACGCTCATGAGGCGCGAGTGTGGTCGGAGAGTGAGAGTGCGCGAATGCCGAGCAGAGCTGCACTCCAGGCGATCATCGAGTGCCCAATGATACTATTCATGGTTGGGCCACGACAGGGGGCGATTAGGATCGAGCGTAAGACAGTGCATTGTCGTCTCCTCCACTCTCACTACCTGAAATGTCAACGAACGATCCGCAGAATTGCCCCGACGGTGCGCCGTGGACGGAGGCCGAGTGACGAATCCTTCCGATAGACAGCTACCCATCGAGCCCGGAGCGGTTCCCGTATCGCCCGGACTCGACGATGTCATGCAGAACACCGCCGAGCCTCCGGCTTCCTTCTCCGCGCCGCCGGAATACTCTGTGCTCGACCGGCGCACGATCGGCATTTGCGCCGCTGCGGTCGTGGTAGCGATCGGTGCGGCACTGGCCGCACAAGTGCTCATCGGCCTCATCGGTCTCGTCACGAACGCCACCTTCTACGGCCGCCTCTCCACGGAGTTCGCGGCGCCGCGCTTCGGCACACACAACCCGCTGCTCATCATCGCGATCCCTGTCGGCGGCGCGATCATCGTTGGACTGATGGCACGCTACGGGTCGGCAGCGATTCGCGGTCACGGCATTCCGGAAGTGATGGAGCGAGTGCTTTACGGCGAGAGTCGCATCCCCGCGCGAGTCCTCTTTCTCAAGCCCATCTCCGCGGCGATCGCGATTGGCACCGGCGGACCGTTCGGCGCCGAAGGCCCGATCATCGCGACGGGCGGCGCGCTTGGTTCGCTGGTGGGGCAAGTCGTGCACGTCACGGTCGACGAGCGAAAGACGCTGCTCGCCGCCGGAGCGGCCGCGGGCATGGCGGCGACCTTCGGAAGCCCGGTGAGTGCCGTGCTCCTCGCGGTGGAGCTGTTGCTCTTCGAATATCGCCCGCGCTCGCTCATTCCGGTTGCCCTGGCCGCCGCCGTCGCGACGGCGATTCGCGCCGCGTTCAGCGGAACAGCCCCGATTTTTGCCATCGCGCCGCTCGCTCAGCCGAGCGGGATCGCGCTCGCCGCGTACGCGGTCCTCGGATTGTTCATCGGCGTCTGCGCGGTCGGCGTCACCAAGTTCTGCTACGGCATCGAGGACTTTTTCGAGAGGGCGGGCGAGCATCTCCACATTCACTGGATGTGGTTTCCCGCCTTCGGCGCCATCGTCGTCGGCGTCGTTGGTATTTTCTCTCCGCGCACGCTGGGTGTGGGGTACGAGAACATCACCGATCTTCTCTCGGGCGCGATCGTCGGACGCGCCCTCCTGGTGCTCGTCGTGCTGAAGCTCATCTCATGGGCGGTCTACCTTGGCAGCGGCACGTCGGGCGGCACGCTCGCACCTCTCTTCACGATCGGCGCGGGTCTCGGCGCCTGGATCGGCGAGCAGTGCGCGGTGCTCGCCCCGTGGCTAGGAGTCGACGCGCACGTCGCAGGGCTCGTCGGAATGGCGGCGATCTTCGCGGGCGCCTCGCACGCGCTGCTGACGTCCGTGGTCTTCGCCTTCGAGACCACGCGACAGCCGCTTGGTCTCCTTCCTCTTCTCGCGGGTTGCACCGCCTCGTATCTCGTGGCGCTGCTCCTCAATCGCCACTCGATCATGACCGAAAAGCTCGCGAGACGCGGCGCGAGTCTGCGCACTGACTATGCCGTCGATTTCCTGGGCCAGGTTATGGTGCGCGACGTGGCGACGCGCGATGTAGTGACGGTGCGCGCGAGCGATACGATCGCGGATGCGCGCGCCTTCATCTCGAACGCGCCGACGAACGCGACGCACCAGGGCTTCCCGGTGCTCAGTGACAGCGGCCGAGTGCTCGGCGTGGTGATGCGGAGAGAGCTGTTCGAGGTGACGCGCGACGAAACCGAGTCGGTGTTGCAGGCCGTTCGGCGGCCGCCGATCGTCGTCTTCGATGACAGTACGCTGCGTGACGCCGCGGACCAGATGGTGAAGGAGGAGGTCGGGCGGCTACCGGTGGTGGAGCGCGAGACGCCCCACCGGCTCGTCGGGATCATTTCGCGCAGTGATCTTCTCTCAGCGCACGGGCCGCGTCTCGATGCCGCCAGACGCGTGCAGGCGGCACGCAAACTCGCGTCGTGGTCGCCGGGACGATGAGTTGCGCGATTATCTCGCTCAGCTCACCCGCCGCGCCGCAAATGCATGCTCGCGCGCGAGCAGCTTCTCTTTCCGCTCGACGCCCCAGCGATAGCCGCCGAGTGCGCCGGTCTCGCGCATGACGCGGTGGCAGGGGATGATGATCGACACCCGATTGCGCGCGCACGCGCTCGCGACCGCGCGAACCGCACGCGGCGCGTCGATCGATGCGGCCACCTCCGAGTACGAGCGCGTTTCGCCGAACGGAATGCGCTTCAGCTCATCCCATACGCGTCGCTGGAATGCCGTGCCTGAGACGTCGATCGGTACTTCGATCCCGGTATCGGCCCCTTCGAGATGCGCAGTGACCTCCGCCATCCAGCCACGCAGATCCACATTGCCCGCGCCGGCGCGCACGCGCACGCGCGTCGAAAGCGGATATTCTGAATGCAAGGCATGCTCGAGCGCCGCATCGTCGTCGCCGAAGGTGACGGCACAGACGCCGCGGTCGGTCGCGGCGACGAGAAGCCGGCCGAGCGAGGTTGCTGCGGTCATGTAGCGGATGCGCACGCCCTCGCCGCCGCGGCGGTAGGCGCCCGGCGTCATCCCCAGCTGCTCCGTGGCCGCATCGTACGCGCGGCTGCTCGCCCCGTACCCGGCGTCGAAGGTTGCGCGGCTCACCGTCGAGCCTTTCCGAAGATTCGATTTGAGACGCTCGGCGCGCAGCGCCGCGGCGTAGTGCCGTGGCGACACGCCGACGAGCCGCTTGAAGGTGCGCTGGAGATGCGTCGCGCTCATCCCCGCAGCGCGCGCGATGTCCGCGAGCGTGTGCGGCTCGTCGAGATGCGACTCGACGAATGCGCGCGCCCTTGCGATGACGCGGTCGGTCGCGCGCACCGTCGCGCGCGGCTCGCAGCGACGGCACGCGCGGAAGCCGGCCGCCTCGGCCGCATCCGGATCCGCGAAGAAGCTCACGTTCGCGCGCAATGCGTGCCGCGATGGACAGCTCGGCCTGCAGTACACACCCGTGGTCGCAACCGCGTAGACGAACTTCCCATCCTGAGCGCTGTCGCGCGCAACCACCGCATTCCAGCGCGTCTGCATGCTCGCGCGGCTCACGACTCGGCTCCCGCCATGGCGGCGATCGGCGACGCTGCGCGCTTCGGACGATACGAGGACTCCGGTATGCGAGCGAGCGTCGAATCATGGACTCGTTCGCCGAGCCCATAGAAATGCTGAAAGCTCATGATGAGCGGACGCCAGCGATCGGGATCGATGCGATCGTCGTGGCCGGCCATACGGATCGACTCGCTCACATGCACGCGCACGATGCGCACTTCGAAAGCAACGAGAGCACCGCGTCGATCATCGTCGCGAACCGCGAGCGGATGAACCGCCTCCAACGTCGCCTCGAGCTGAACGGGACACTCGAGCGCGCGCGGCGGTGCAACCGTCACCGATTCGAGCGGTGTGAGCCCCGCGACGGCGAACTTGTCGCCCTCGTGACGGTAGCCCATTGCGAGCTTGTGCGGCGGAACGGGATTGCTTCCCGTCGTACGCGCGAGCCGGTTCACGGCCGCCACCTGGTTCACCGACGGAAGATTGAGCACGCATTCGCCCGTGCGCTGGAGGTTGGCCGGCGTATGCGAGCGCGCACCGAATCCGAGCATGCAACTCCGCCCGAGCCACCATGCGCTCGACATCGGGGCGAGATTCGCGGTGCCATCTGCATTCGTGGTGCTCACGAGCACGACGGGCGTACCGAAGTAGAGTATCGCGGGATCGATCGTGACGGGTGGATCGTACGAGGTCTGCACAGGATTCGGGGGCTCGTGTGAATACGTCGATCGAGGCGGACTCGCTCCGCGTCGGCTCGCACTCACGAGTCTACCGTGCCCCGAATTCAGTGGCTTCCCGGATCTTGCGTTCAAACTCCGCGTTCACGCAGATGGCTCTCCAACCTCGAGCGCATCGTAGTTCTTAAGACGATAAAAAGCGGCGGCGATGATCCAGCTCGCGACGAATACCGCGATGATCAGGTAGCCGATGCTGCCGAAGTTTCGGTTGAGCGCCGCGATCGCTCCCCAGAATCCGCCCGACGCGTGCAGCCGATCGCCCACGAGTCCGAGCGCCTCGATCCCGCCAACGAGCAGCGCGACGATCACCGAGACGAAGGTGATCGTCATGTTGTAGTAGAGCTTCCGAATCGGCTTGACGAATGCCCAGCCGTATGCGCTCGCCATCATCACGCTGTCCGCAGTATCGACGAGCGACATGCCGCCGGTAAAAAGCGCCGCGAAAACCATGATCGACCAGATCGGCATTCCCTTCGAAGCCTCCGCCGCCGAGATGCCGAGGAGCCCGATCTCCGTGGCGGTGTCGAAGCCGAGGCCGAAGAGAAAGCCGAGCGGATACATGTGCCAGCTCTCGCGAATCATTCCGAAGAGCGGGCGAAATATGCGCGCGAGGATCCCGCCGCCGCTGAGCAGCACGTCGAGATCCTCCTCGACGTAGCGTCCGCCAGCACGCACCCGATGGAAGGTGCGATACACCGAGACGAGGATGAACACGTTCATGATCGCGATCACGAGCAGGAAGAGCGCGGACACGAGCGTGCCGATCATACTCCCGATCGCGTGGAACGCCGCGAACTTTCGCGTGAGCGCGGTCGCCGTGACCGCGATCGCGACCGACGCGAGCACCACTACCGTCGAATGGCCGAGTGAAAAAAAGAAGCCGACGCCGATCGGCCGCTTGCCGTCGGCCATCAGCTTGCGCGTGACGTTGTCGATCGCGGCGATGTGGTCCGCGTCGATCGCATGGCGAACGCCGAGGCCGTACGCGAGGAGCGCGGTGCCGAGCAGCAGCGGATAGGCGTGGAAGGCGCTGAGCGCCCACGCCCACACCGCAACGTTCGCGAAGACGAGCGCAAGGAGCAGCCGCGCGGAGCGGCCTCGGAATAGTGCGATCACAGGCAAAGCAACTGTACGAGCGCGTACGCTTTGCGCATTGTCAACCGGAAGGAGAGGGCAGCGACCGCAGCGCTACTTCGACTTCCGCCCCTTCCTCGAGCGGCGGAAGTGCCAAACAATCAGTGCGATGACCACCACCGCGCCAAGCACGAAGAGGCTCGTGCGGCCGACGAGATGCTCGAGCTTCGGAAGGTTGTCGCCGAACTCGTAGCCGAGCACACCGAAGAGCAGCGACCAGGCGAGCGCGCCGAGCGCGTTCCAGAGGAAAAATACCCAGAAGCGCATGTTCGTGACGCCCGCCAAAAGACCGGCGAACATGCGCAGGATCGCAATGAAGCGCGCAGCGAACACCGCTTTCGGACCGTGTTCGGTAAAGAATTTTCGCGCCTTCCCGATCCGCTCCTTCGTAATCCCGACGTGCTTGCCGTGACGCGTGAGGAATGGCAGCCCCCCCGATCGCCCGATCC
Source organism: Gemmatimonadaceae bacterium (assembly GCA_013697785.1). GTDB lineage: Bacteria > Gemmatimonadota > Gemmatimonadetes > Gemmatimonadales > Gemmatimonadaceae > FEN-1250. The sequence continues at coordinate 8,057 of JACCWE010000139.1, read as the reverse complement.
AGTATCCGCCCAGCCCGCCGCCCGTAGCGCCGAGGAACGATGCGAGAATGACACCGACGATCGACAGGCGATGACTCTGCGCCGAAAAGGCGGCGGCAGTGATCAGCGCCGTCTCGCCGGGGAGCGGAAGGCCTACACCCTCGGCCATCACGAGGACCACGACGATCGCGTACCCGTACTGATCGATCAGCTCCTTCACCCAATGCAGCATTCCTCGACGCCTCCCGAGCGTCCGCCCTTCAATCTGGCCTGCGCCGGCGCCATATTGCCGGGCGATGACAACTGACAATTCTACCCTGCTCGACGCGCGCGCGGTTGATCGGACGCTCCGCCGTATGGCCGAAGAGATCGTCGAGCTGAACGACGGAACCGACGACCTGATCGTAGTCGGAATTCAGCGCCGTGGCGTGCAGCTGGCGGATCGCATCGTCCGAACGATCTTCGAGCGCGAGAAGGTGAAAGTCCCTCGCGGCGCCCTCGACATCACGCTCTATCGCGATGATTTGCAAACGGTGGGCCCACGGCCTGTCGTCGGGCCAACCGACCTGCCGTGGAATCTCGATGGCAAGCGGGTCGTGATCGTCGACGACGTGCTCTATACCGGCCGGACGGTGCGCGCGGCGCTCGACGAGCTCGCGGATTTCGGGCGACCATCGCGCGTGTCGCTCGCGGTACTCGTCGACCGCGGCGGTCGTGAGCTGCCGATTCACGCGGACATCGTCGGCAAGAAACTTTCGATCGAGGCGCGCGATCGCGTGGACGTGCTCGTCGAAGAGCTGGACGGGCGCGATGCGGTCGTCGTCGTGCGTGCGACGGGATCGTGACGAGCGCACTCGGGAAGGACCTGCTCGATCTCGAATCGCTCACGCCCGATCAGATCCGCCTCGTCCTCGACACGGCGGTCCCGTTCAAGGAAATCAGCGAGCGCGCGATCAAGAAGGTGCCGGCGCTCCGGGGGCAGACGATCGTCAACTTGTTCTTCGAAGCCTCGACGCGTACGCGCATCTCCTTCGAGTTTGCGGAGAAACGGCTGAGCGCCGACACCGTGTCGGTCGCGTCGTCGGGATCGAGCGTGAGCAAGGGCGAGACGCTCGTCGACACCGCGCGAAATCTCGAAGCGATGCGTATCGACATGGTCGTGATCCGGCACGGCGCGTCCGGTGCCGCGGCTTTTCTCGCCGATCGCATCGAGAGCAACGTCATCAACGCGGGCGACGGCACGCACGAGCATCCGACGCAGGGGCTGCTCGACCTGCTCACGCTCCGCGATCATTTCGGATCGCTCGAAGGGCTGCGCGTGTGCATCGTCGGCGATGTGCTGCATTCGCGTGTCGCGCGCTCGAACATTTGGGGGCTCAAGAAGATGGGCGCCGAGGTCGCGGTGTGCGGGCCGAAGTCCCTTTTGCCACATGCGATCGCTGACTTCGGCGTTACCGTCTTTCCGCGGGTCGAAGAGGCGATCGAGTGGGCGCAGGCGCTCAACATTCTGCGCCTCCAGCTCGAGCGCATGACGAGCGGCTACATCCCGTCGCTGCGCGAATACAATCGCGTCTTCGGCGTCACGCGCGAGCGGCTCGAGCGCGCGAAGCACGACGTGCTCATCATGCACCCGGGCCCAATGAACCGCGGCGTCGAGATCGACTCGGATGTGGCCGACGGTCCGCACAGCGTGATCCTCAATCAGGTGACCAACGGAGTGGCGGTGCGCATGGCGGTGCTCTATCTGCTGGCCGGCGGGAAGCCCGAGCTGGCAGAAGCCGCGAAGGGCATGAGCGGAGGCGATCGCTGATGCCGCGCAGCATGCGGGACCTGTTGCTCGAAGGCGGGCACGTGCTCGACCCGGCAACGGCGCGTGACGAGGTCGCCGACGTTCTCCTCCGCGATGGGAAGGTCGAGGCGATCGGTCGGAATCTCGGACACCCGGATGGCGCCGAGCGGCTCGATTGCAGGGGAGCGTACGTCGCGCCGGGATTCATCGACGTGCACTGCCATCTGCGCGAGCCTGGCCGGGAGGATGTCGAGACGATCGCGACGGGCGCGCGCGCTGCTGCCGCGGGCGGCTTCACCGCAATCTGCGCGATGCCGAACACGGAGCCGGTCACCGACAACCAGGCCGCGGTCGGCTTCATCATCCGCCAGGCGAGTCGCGTCTCCGCCGCGCGCGTCCATCCGATCGGGGCGATCTCCGTGGGACAGAAAGGTGAGTCGCTCGCGGAGTTCGGCGAGATGGTCGCGGCCGGCGCGGTCGCCGTGAGCGACGATGGCCGCCCGGTAGTGAGCGCGCACCTCATGCGAACGGCGCTCGAATACGCGCAGACGTTCGGCATTCCCGTCATCGATCACTGCGAAGAGCTCACGCTCGCACACGGCGGCTCGATGAACGAAGGGATCGTGAGCGCACGCCTCGGCCTCAAGGGAATTCCGGCGGAAGCCGAAGAGATCATGGTGATCCGCGACATTCTCCTCGCGCGACGCACCGGCGGCCACGTGCATCTCGCGCACATGAGCACGAAGGGAAGCGTCGAGCTCATTCGCTGGGGGAAGGATCGCGGCATCAATGTGACCGCCGAGGTGACGCCCCATCATCTCACACTCACGGAGACGGCGGTCGAGGGCTACCGCACGGCGGCGAAGATGAATCCGCCGCTCCGCACGGCGGAGGATGTCGAGGTCCTGCAGGAGGCGTTGAAGGACGGCACGATCGATCTGGTCGCGACGGACCACGCGCCGCACCACTACGATGCGAAGGACCGTGAGTTCGCCGATGCGCCATTCGGAATTGTGGGGCTCGAAACCGCGCTCGCGCTCGTCGTGACGGAGCTCGTCGACAGCGGGATGATCGATTTCAAAACACTCGTCGATCGCATGTCGACACGCCCCGCGCGACTCTTCGGACTTCCGGGCGGGACGCTCGCCAATGGATCGATCGGAGATGTGACGGTGTTCGATCCGACGTTCGCGTGGCAGGTGGATCCCGCCACCTTTCTCTCGAAGGGGCGTAACACACCCTACACGGGGAAGGCCCTTCGAGGTCGCGCACGCTACACAGTAGTAGGCGGAGCCGTGGTACACCGCGCCGATGGCCCACGATCGCGCTAATGTGAGGGCGCGGGCCCGCTGCGAAACGGTGGCCGTTACGGTTGATTCGAGGTAGCGGTCAAGGTTAAAGGAATGTTACACTTGGCTGGCGCGACCGGTCACCCTGCATCCCCGCTGTGATATTTGGGGCGGGGAAACAGGCGCGGCGGTCGCCGAAACGCTGGAACGCATGGAGCGACGCATGGCGAAGGCGGCAACGCAAACCCAATTCGAGCAGGTCACCGCGCTCTACGAGGAGCGGCAACGCTTCGAGGCGTGGCTGTCCGCGTTGGAGGCGAAGCGCGCGACGACACCGGTGCATATCTACACCCGCGTGCATGCCGACTACGGCGCGCGACTGCAGCGCGTCGTCGAAGAGCTGCGGACACATCGCACCGCGCTGCAAGAGCTCGAGAGTACACTCATCGACCGGCTCACGGCGCTCGACGGCGATGAGGCGAAGCATCGCGATGAGGCGGCCGAGGCGGAGCTTCGCGCGACGGTCGGCGAGCTCGCATCGGATCACTTCACCGAAGTCACCGAGCGCACGAGTGGTGCGATCTCGACGTTGAGTGAAGAGCGCGGGCACGTGCAGACAGAGCTTGCGCAGCTGCGCCATCTGCTCGATGTCGGCACCGCGCCGCTCCCCGTCTCGGCCGCGACCACCGAGCCGCAGCGCGCGGAAAGCGCGCCGCCGGAGCCGCCGCGCATTCGACTCGTCGACTCGGGCGCACCGCCTTCGGCCCCGAGCCCGGATGCGCTGCCTGCACTGACGCCGTCGGATTGGGAGCTTTCCTTCGAGAACGCGCTCGGCGGCAAGGCGGCGCCGGCCGCGCAGCGCACGTCGGGCCCGCGTGCGGAAGAGAGGGAAAAGGTCTCGGAGCCGAACCCATTCGACGATCTCGAGTTTCTGAAGACGATGGTCGATCGCAGTACGGGCGAGCACAACGTGGTCAATCCGACACGCGATCGTGCGCCGGATCGTGCGCCCGAGCCCGTTCACGCATCGCCGCCGCCAGTCTCGCCGCCGCCAGTCTCGCCGCCGCCAGCGCCGCCGGCGCCGGAGCAGCTGATTCCCATGCCGATGTCACCCCCGGTCAAACAGCGCCCACCACAGCCCGCGCCGGTGGTCGCGAGCGGACTTCCGCTGATCATGCCCGACGCACCTTCACCGTCGCGCGTCGAGCCGCACTTCCCGCAGGCGGGCGCCCGCGACAGCGTGCCCTCGTATCTCAAGGAATCGCCACCGGAGCAGGTGAAGACGCTCAAGTGTCAGGAGTGCGGGACGCTCAACTATCCCACCGAGTGGTACTGCGAGCGCTGCGGCGCAGAGCTGGCGGCGCTGTAGTCATCTCGCGAAGTGCTCGCACGATCGGGAAAACAAAAGGGCCAGGACATCGAATGTCCTGGCCCTTCTCTCATCTCACCATCCGCGACTACGCAGCGACGATCGGCTTCGCGAGGCGGCTCTTGCGGCGAGCGGCCGCGTTCTTGTGAATGAGCCCCTTCCGCGCCGCGCGATCGAGCAACACGACGGCCAGCGTCTTCACTTCGGGCGACGCATCTGTCGCGACGGCATTCTTGAGCGCGGTCCGGAGCGCGGAGCGCTGAGCGCGGTTGCGAATGGCAGCGGCGCGGGACTTCCGCATGTTCTTTTTCGCGGAGGCGATATTCGGCACTAAAAAATCTCCAGATGATCTGGTGCGAAGTGGGCTCGATTCGAACCCGAAAATTAGGAGCTCGGAAGCGCTTATGTCAAGGCGCCGCACAACTTTGACACGCATGAACGTCCCCGCTACCTTACGCGCCGACGCCCCTCCGCCCGCCCACTCGGACCCCCTCGCGTCGCCTTGAACCAAAGCACGCTGATCGAGATTTTCGAGACGATTCCGGTGCTCCTCTTCGCCTTTGTGGCGCACGAGTGGGGGCACGCCTATGCCGCACTCAAGCAGGGTGATCCGACGGCCTACAACGCCGGCCGCCTCACGTTCAACCCGCTCGTGCACATCGATCCGTTCCGCACGATCCTGATCCCCACCATTCTGCTCGCGCTTGGCGGAGTCGCCGTGGGCGGCGCGAAACCCTGTCCGGTGAATCCTTCGCTGTATCGAAACTACAAGCGCGGCGACATCATCGTGAATCTGGCGGGGGTGTCGATGAATCTGCTCGTCGCGATTGCTTCGACGATCCTGTTCTTCGGCGTGGGCCTTCTGGGGCAGGCGCTTCCGGGCGCGGACAATGTGCTCACAGTCGTGCAGGACATGCTCGAGCTCAGCGTCACCTACAATCTGCTCCTGCTCTTTCTCAATGTGCTTCCGATTCCCGGCTTCGACGGCGCGCACGTGCTCATGCACTATTTTCCGCCGAAAGTTGCGTCCTTCTACAGACAGGCCGAGCCGTTGAGTCTGTTTTTCCTCTTCGCGCTCATCTCTTTCGCAGGAGGTGCGTTCTCGATGCTCATCACACCGGCCTTCGTCCTGCGCGACCTGTTCATGCATCCCGTACTTCCATTCGCACTGGGGATTCAATGAGCACGATGCTCGCGCCGCTCGACTCGGGCGCTCAGTCGTTCGTCGTCGAGCTCGAGCACTTCTCGGGGCCGCTCGATCTTCTGCTGACGCTCATCCGCGAAGAGCAGGTCGAGATCGCGGACATTCCGATCGCGCGGATCTGCGAGCAGTTTCTTCTTCGCATCCACTCGCTCGGACTCGGCGAGGCGGCCGAATACCTCGAAATGGCCGCGGGGCTGCTGCGCATCAAGGTGCAGATGCTGCTGCCGCGACGGGGCGACGACGAGGAGTGGGACGATCCGCGCGCAGAGCTCGTGCGCCGGCTTCTCGAGTATCAGCAGATGCGTGAGGTGGTGGACATCCTGCAGCATCGCGGCGATGACCGCCGCGACAGATTCTCGCGCGGCTATCTCCCGCAGCCGGCGGCCGCGCCGCTCGCCCCGCTCGCACTGTCGCTCCCCGAGCTCCTCGCTGCGGTCGATCGCGTGCTGCGCATCTCGCGCGAGCCGCTCATGCACGAGGTCATCTCGCGCGCGCTCGACGTCGACGGCGCCATCGACACGATCCTCTCGGTGCTCGCGCGCCGCGGGCATGCATGGTGGCGCGATGTCGTCGTCGCCGATGCGGCGCCGTGGCAGATCCTTTCGGCGCTGCTCGCGTTGCTCGAGCTCGCCCGCCGCAGCGAGCTTCGGCTCGTGCAGCTGCGTCCCTTTGCAAATGTGGAGATCCTGCGTGACGCCGCTAGCGAAGCTGCTTGAGGCCGCGCTCTTCGCGAGCGGACGCCCACTTCCCGCGAGCGAGCTCGCCGCACTCGATCCGACCGCGACCGCCGATGATTTGACCGGAGCGCTCGACGAGATGCGCGATCGCTACGACACGGAGGGACACGGCATCGAGCTCGTCGAGCTCGGCGGCGGCTGGCAGATCCTGACGCGCCCCGAGTACACCGAGACCATCGAGCGCGCGCAGCTCGCGACGCGTCCGGCGCGTCTCTCGGCGGCGGCACTCGAGACGCTCGCGATCGTCGCCTACCGGCAGCCTATCGGGCGCGCCGAGATCGAGGAGATTCGCGGCGTCGCCGTCGGTGGCATGCTGCGCACACTGCTCGAGCGCGGGCTCATCGATGTCGTCGGCCGCGCGGAGGGACTCGGGCGACCGCTGCTCTACGGCACGACGCCGGTGTTCCTCGAGCAGTTCGCGCTCCGCCATCTCGGCGAGCTCCCGCGCGCCGACGAGCTCGCGGTAGCACTGCGCGCTCAGCCGCGCGCGCTATGACAGCCGATACCACAATGCGCATCCAGCGCGCTCTCGCTCGCGCCGGTGTCGCCTCGCGCCGCAAGTCGGAGGATCTCGTCTCCGCGGGGCGCGTGACGGTGAATGGCGCGCTCGCGCAGCTCGGCCAGGTCGTGGATCCGAATCGCGATAAGATCGCCGTCGATGGAACGATCGTGAAGCCGCCGCGCATCGAGCAGTGGCTCGTGCTGAACAAGCCGCCCGGCGTCCTCACCACCAAGTCCGATCCCGAAGGACGCGAGACCGTCTTCGATCTGCTGCCGAAGATCTCAGGCCTCACGTATGTCGGTCGACTCGACTACCTCACCGAAGGCGTGCTTCTCTTCACGACGGACGGCGTAGGTGCGAATGCGCTCACGCATCCGAGCGGCGAGGTCGAGCGCACCTACATCGCGACCGTTCGCGGCGACGCGACGGCCGCCGTGCGCCGCGCGCGCCTCGGCGTTCAGCTCGAAGACGGCGTCGTGGTCCCGAACGACATCAATGCGACGTCGATCGGGAAGGGGCACTGGGAGCTCGAGATCACCATCAGTGAAGGGAAGAACCACGAGGTGCGCCGCTTCTGCCAGGCGCTCGATCTCTTCGTGCAGCGACTCGTTCGTGTACGCTACGGCCCGGTGAAGCTCGGCTCGCTCCCCAGCGGCGAGACGCGCCCGCTCTCGAATCGCGAGCACGAGATCATCACCGCGCTCACCGAATCCGCGCGCTAGATTCGATCATGACAAACGCTGGTGAAGGCGCGCCTGCGCGCGCCGCCGCATCCGCCGACACCCGAATGGTGCAGGCCATCCTCGCGCAGGTCGCCCGTCGCGTCGTCGGCCAGGACTACATGGTCGAGCGGCTGCTCATCGGGCTTCTCACTGGCGGTCACGTGCTGCTCGAGGGCGTGCCGGGGCTTGCGAAGACGCTCACGGTGAAGACGCTGGCCGAGACGATCGACACCAGTTTCCAGCGCATCCAGTTCACTCCCGATCTACTCCCCGCCGACGTCCTCGGCACGCAGATCTTCGATCAGCAAACCGGCGAGTTTCGCGCGAAGAAGGGTCCGATCTTCGCGAATATCATCCTCGCTGACGAGATCAATCGTGCGCCCGCGAAGGTGCAGGCAGCGCTGCTCGAGGCGATGCAGGAGAAGCAGGTCACGATCGGCAGCACGACGTACGTGCTCGACGAGCC
>JACCWE010000138.1 GCA_013697785.1 Gemmatimonadaceae bacterium | reverse complement strand
CGTGTGTGCGATGAGGAAGCGATTGTGCCTCGAGTCCGCGCGCATGTGCGGCCAAGGGGATAGCCCGTTCGCCGAGGTGCTCGATGCGTTATCGATTCGTGGGAATGTGCTCGGCTCTTCTGGCATTCGGCTGTGCGAGCCTCGGCGGAACGGGAGCGACGCCCGAGACTCCTCCCGCCACGAGTCAGGCGCCGGCGAGTCCATGGACCGTGAAGACGAGCTACGTCCTCGACGTCTGGCTGCACGGCTACGCCATGGTGCAGCGAGATACCACACAGGTCCCGTACTTTCGGCGCGGGTATCGCGATCTGATAGCGGCGGCGAAGAGAAACCGTGGAATCACCACGCAGCTCGATGCGAATGCGGACCAGTTGCAGCGCGGGCTCGCGGCAAATCCGGCGCTCCTCTCCGGCCAATTTCTCGCGCTTCAGGAGCGAACCTGGGAGGAAATGCAGAGTGACATAGCTGCCTTCCTCGAAGCGAATGGCGACCCAGCCGCGGCTCGAGACTCGACGATGCGCCCGGCGATCGCTGCCTACGCACAGACCTATCGCAGTAGCGCCGACCGTGAGTGGCTGCGACTGTTTGCTCGCTCACTCGCGGACGAGCACTCGCGTTTCTACCAGCAGTACTGGACCGATCGCCAGCAGGCGCTTCGTCCCGTGCTCGCCTCGGTGGATTCGCTCTTCACGCATCGCTACCTCGCGATGCTTCGTGGCTTCCTGAACAACTCGCAGCTCGAGAGAGGCGAGATTGTGTTGTCCCTGCCGCTCGATGGCGAAGGACGCACCATTGCTAACGCGAATCAGCACTCGGTTTCCGTCGTCTTCCCGGCAAGCGTAGATTCTTCCATGGAGGCGATCTACACCTTCGTCCACGAGGTCGCCGGTACAGCCACGGGGCTGGCGGTGGCCGAAAACACGACGCCCACGGAGAAGCAGCGAGGAATTGCCGCCCAATACGAAAGCCCGGCAGCCGTGCGCGGCGGCGCGCTGCTCCTGCGCCGCGTGATTCCGGATCTAGTGACCGGCTACGAGCGATACTATCTCAGGGCGGCGCGTGCGCACAGCACGGGATCTGATGTAGAGCGCGAGTTCGTGCGCACGTTTCCGCTCTCACCCACCATGCTCGACGCAGTCAACAAGCAGATCACCCGACTGCTCTCGACAATCTGAGCAACGCCTTTCCTGCAACCGGCGCAGCGCCTTCGCCGCCCGGCCGTTGCGCGTGCCGATCGTGTATCAGCACGCGCAACACAAGCCTTCTTTGAATTTCTACGGCGTGTGCGGTGCGCTTTTCATCTTGGCTTTCGCCTCTTTCGCATCGGCCGCAGCCTCTTTCTTCTCCGTGACGGGCGACTCGTGACCCACGTGCAGCACCTTCCCGGTGTTCGCATCGACATTTACTTCGTCGATACCCGACTTGCCCGTGGTCTTGAAGTCATATGAGTACAACAGGTGTCCATTCTCGCGCTCGAGCTCCATCGCCTGAATCGTCCCCTTCGGAACGCGCTTCTGCGCGGCCGCAGTCGCAACCGCCTCAGTCACCGTTGCCGCTTTGGCGAGCGAGTCGGGGACGTCCCGCTTGTACTGCGCCGTCTGCGCCGCTGTCGACTGTGCGCCGCACAGCGTGATTGCCGCGAACACGGCAGCCGCCGTCGGAACGAGTTTCTGCATGATCATATCCTCTGTTCACAATGATGAGTGAGGCACGCGAAGGCGCCGCGAAGTTCGACAGCTACGAGCAACTCGCGTGATTTCCTTCAATTCAACCTACGAGTCGAGCATAACATCTCGGTGACAGCGGAGCTGCATCGCCGTCATTTGCCGGACAGCTAACGAATGCATCTTGATGCGACCAGACACTGGAGATCGTCATGCGTCGCAAGTCATCACTACGGACACTGAGGCGCGTCGAACGGTGTGGCCGAGGAACGCGAGCGGCGTCGCTGCACGCCTCGTCGCGCTACGCACTGTCGATCGCGTCGGCCCTGCTGACAACTCCTCTTCTCGCACAGCAGCCGCTCGAGACAGAGACCGCCCGTCTTCCCCTGGCAGGCGAGGTGCTGATCGCGGGGACGTTTGAATTTCAAACGTCCAATCAGGGAACGGAGCGCGCAGCGCCAATTGCCATTGAAGTGGGCGTGACCGATCGATTCACTCTGCTCGCGGAGCCGGTCCTCTACACGAGCATTCGCCCGAGCGAAGGATTTCGGGCAAGCGGCATCGGAGATCTCGAGGTCACGGGACAATTTCTCGCGCGACGAGAGCAGAATGGTTCTCCCGCGCTCGCGCTTGGTGCCGAGGTGAAGTTCCCGACGGCACGCAACAGCCTTATTGGCACCGGCAAAACGGACTTCACTCCATACCTGATCGCGAGCCAGCGTTTCGGCAGCTACGATGTGCACGCGAACGTTGGCTATTCGTTCGTCGGCAAGCCTGCCGGGTTATCGGTGCAGAATACGTGGAATTTCGCTCTGGCGGCGGAGCGACATTTTGGCTCCAGCTTCGATTTCGTGGGTGAGGTGCTCGCCTCTACTGCCGCGTCGAAAGCCGGGGACGGCGAGAATAGCCCCACCGCGCCGGAGGTCGCCGGCGCGGAATTCGTCGGCATGCTGGGAGGGCGCTATCGAGTGGTGCCCAATCTATGGTTCACATTCGGCGTGACGTACGACAACTCAGGCGCCGTGCTCTTTCGGCCGGGAATCACGACGGAGCTCCGGTTTTGAGCCGCAGCACGAAGAGCACTGACGCAACTGCTTACCCATCCGATGAGCCTCGTGCTTTCATCGCAACGCACGCGGTGATGCTCAAGACGCGAGGGTAAATGAATCGCGCGCGTCTTGTGCGCGCACCTCAGCGGCGCTCCACGTCCCGGAGGTGCGCCAGCCGCTGCTTCACTTGGGTCACTTTGGGCTGGAGCTCGGAGTCGGCGTCCTTCCACAGGCTCACGAACTGGAGGTAGTGGCTGACGGCTCTGTCCCGGTCACCCCTTGCCTCATACATCTCTCCGAGACGCTTGTGAATCCCCGCGAGAAATTGAGCGTCGAGTAGGTAGTAGGTCTGCACAGTCGGCGTCGCGAGGTAGCGCTCGTACATGGCGATCGCTGAGTCAGGCAGGTTGGCTTGGTCGTACGCGCGCCCGAGCGCCGCTGGGAGACAGGCGACACACTCGTTGACCGGGCCGTCTGGGAGCTGGTCGCCCGCCCTGAATTCGGCGACTGCGTCAAGCGGGCGACGCTCGGCCAGCGCTATTTCGCCAAGCGCGTTATGCCGCTCCGGCTCCTGATCCCGACGGAGCGCGGTGTCCTTCACCTCGGCCGCGTACTGCGCGAGCAGCGCCCGGGCTCGATCGGGGCGGCCGGCGAGCGCGTAGAATTCAGCGGCAAACAAATATGGGCGGTCGAATTCCTTGAGCGAGCGAAGTGGCGTGTGTGTAAGTGCGGCATCGAGCTTCTGCACACTCCGGGCGGGTTGCTCGAGAAACCAGCTGTCCACATAGGCGGAGACGAGCGCGTCGATCAGCGGCGGCGGCGGAGCACCGCGCGCCACGTCCTGCGCTTGAGCATCGGCTTCGAGGCGCGCCCACGCTGCGAGCCGCCCATGGAGCATCTCTAGCTCGGCGAGGCGGTGCGTTGCCCAGGCCCGGTTTCCAACGTTGCGGTCGTCCGCACGAATTTGGAGGAGCCGCAGTGTGGCGGAATCCACTTGCCGTCGAGCGTAGAATAGTGCGGGAGCCCACCTCGCGATCAGCTCGTCGTTCGGATTTTCTGCTCGAGCGGCGACCGCACTCGATTCGGCCTGTGCGAGCTCGTTGTTGGCGATCTCGACTTCCGCAAGCACCGCATGCACATAGATGAGGGCACGTCCGGAGCGGATCGAGCGCCGGTACAGCGATTCGGCGCGGTCAAACTCGCGACGGCGGGAGAATAAGTTGGCGAGATTAGCGAGCGCGAGGGGATCGAGTGAGTCGCGCTCGAGAAGCGACTCGTATGCGGCGATTGCCCTCTGTCGGTCCCGGCCCGGTCCCCACTCGAAGTAGGCCGCCGTGGTGAGATATCGCTCACGCTCGGTAAGACGGTCCCGATAGCGATAGGCTCTCTCGAACGCCGCGTCGGACTGCTCGCGCGGCCGACCGTCGTTCAATAGCGCCTTGCCGAGCTTTCGGTACGCCATGGCGAATGACGTATCGAGCGTCACCGCCTCCCGAAGCAGCCCGATCGCCTTCGGGAAGTCGCTTTCCAAGTCGTGGGCACGGACTCCTCCTGCGTACTGTTTGAGGGCCTCGAGCGAGTGCGTCGTCACCTGCTCGAGCGCCGGGTTGCCGCGCACGGATTTCAGCGACTCGCCGATCTTTCCGCGCAGTTCTCGCGTCAGCCTGTCCACAGCCGGAATGAGCTCCTTTGGCCCGTCGACCGTCTCGTGAAAGCTCGCTAACTCATCGCCGCTCTCGGCGGCAACGAGTCGGAGCGCCACGAGAAACCCGCTGCCCAGTTGGCGGACGTTGCCATCCACCACCGCCTTCACCCCCTCACGCTGCGCCACTTCGCGGGCCAAAGAGAGGTCGAGTCGACTAGTCGGTGAGCGCTCCATGCGCGTGAGCGAGGCGCCGACCGTGCTCGCCGGCACGACGGAAACGACCGAGGACTGCCCGAGATCGGTGCGCACGGCCTCCGTAACTGCACTCCCCAGCGATGTATCCGCCCCTGTTGCCTGGAAATCCGTGACGAGCAACCGCTCGTTCTCCTTGAGCTTCCCGGACGCGAACAGCGACCCCGCCGGACCAATGCCGAGCGCGCGAAGAACCATGAAGACGACGACGAACAGCGCGAACGTTCCGAACGCGATGAAGCCACCCGCGGCGGTCTTGCGCCAGGACACCCACGGACTCGCCTTGAGGGCGAGCTTCGTCATCGTGGAGTGCGATGTCGGCGAGCCGCCCGGCGTGAGCGCCGATGCGGTCATGGCGCGGTGCGCGCCGTGGTGCACGAATGCGGTGAAGAGAATGACCGGAAGTCCCAACGTCATCACGACCAGCGCACCTGGAAAGACCCATTCCGGCAGGCCGATGGCGATGATGGCCGCCTTGGCGAGAATCGTCACGGCGACGAATGCCATCGCGTAGAAGGCGAGCGCGCGCCCGAGTCTGCGTCGCCCACCCAGAAGGATCCCGGGCATCGTGGGCAGACTGCCGCTGCTGGTCACACTCTCCAACACGCGAAGGAGATCGGTCGCCGATTGTGGACGGTCGTCCGCATCTTTTTCCAGACACCGCATCACCA
>JACCWE010000110.1 GCA_013697785.1 Gemmatimonadaceae bacterium | reverse complement strand
GCGCCGGACAGCAGTTCGCGGGCGCCACGGGACTTCCGCCGCTCGCCGCGATCGCCTCACTCGGCGACGCGGACGCCGTGCGCCGCGCCGCGCGCCTCACCGCGCGCGAGGCGCGCACGCTGGGGCTCAACTGGGATCTCGCCCCCGTCTGCGATCTGGACATCGTGCCCGAGAATCCGATCGTCGGCACGCGCTCGCTCGGCAGCGACTCGCGCAAGGTCGCGATGCTCGCCCAAGCGTGGATCCAGGCGTGTCAGGCCGAAGGCGTGCTCGCGTGCGCGAAGCACTTTCCGGGACACGGCCGCACGCGCACCGATTCGCACTCCGGACTTCCCGTCGTCGACGCCACGCGCGCAGAGCTGATCGAGCACGATCTCGCACCATTCCGCGCGGCGATCGAGGCTGGCGTCGCAGGGGTGATGACGGCGCACGTGTCGTATCCGGCGCTCGATGCGAGCGGAGCTCCGGCGACGATGTCGCGCGAAATGCTGCAGTGGCTGCTCCGCCAGCAGATGCGCTTCGAAGGACTGATCGTCACCGACGCGATGATCATGGAGGGCGCGATAGCCGAGATCGGTGAGGAGGAGGCTGCGATCCGCGCACTCGATGCGGGATGCGATCTGCTCCTCTATCCGAAGGATCTCGAGGCCGTCGCTTCCGCGCTCGATCGCGCACTGGCCACGCACCGCCTCGACTCCGGCCGCATCCAGGCGTCGCTCCGCCGCCGCCTCAAGTGGGCGCAGTGGTCGTCGCCGCCGAACGAGTATCGCCGTCCCTCGGGCACCGATGTGCTCTGGGGCGCGCAGCTCGCCGATCGCGTGCTCCACGTCGTGCACGGCGCGCCTGCTGCGCTGCACGCGCCCCTCGACATCGTGATCGTCGACGACGATCTCGGCGGGCCATACCCGCCGCCATCGCGCGAGCCGCTGCTCGACTCGCTCTTCGATGCCGGATGGAAGGCACGCCGGCTCGAGGAGTTCGATCCCGCCTCGAGCAACGATTCGGTCGTCGCGCTCTTCGGCGAGACGCGCGCGTGGAAGGAGCGAGTCGGCTACAGCGACGCGGCCATCGATGCCGTGCGCGTCGCGTGCGAGGCGAGGCCGAACGCGACGGTCATCCAGTTCGGACATCCGCGGCTCGCCGAGCAGCTGACGTTCCCGCGCTGCGTCGTCAGCGCGTGGGGCGGCGAAGCGGCGATGCAGAGCGCGGCGGCCCGCTGGATCATGCGCGCGCGCTAGCGTGCGCTCAATCGACTGGACGGTAGTCGCGGTGTACATGACCGCGACGCTCGCGATCGGGCTCTGGCTCGCGCGCCGAGCTTCGCGCTCGCTCGAGGATTTCTTCGTCGGCGGTCGCACGATTCCGTGGTGGCTCGCCGGTGCATCGATGGCCGCGATCACCTTCAGTGTCGACACGCCGCTCTACGTGAGCGGGCTCGTGATCGGGCGCGGCATCGCGGGGAACTGGGAGTGGTGGTCGTTCGTCGTCGCGCACGTGTCGATGATCTACCTGTTCGCACGACTTTGGCGGCGCGCGGGAATCCTCACCGACTACGAGCTCACGGAGCTCCGTTACGGACGCAAGGCGGCTGCGGTCCTTCGCGGCACGGGCGCCTTTCTCTTCGCGCTCCCGATCAACGCGATCGGCATCGCGTACGGCATGCTCGCGATGCGCAAAGTCGCCGACGCACTCGGCATCTGGGAGCAGCTCGGCCTCGCCGGCGATGCGCAGAAGGTGCAGGCAGTGGTGCTCATCGCCGCGATCGTGCTGCTCTACGCCGCATTCAGCGGGCTATGGGGCGTCGTCACCACCGACTTCTTCCAGCTCGCGCTCGCGCTGATCGGTGCGATCGTCGTCGTGAAGTACGCGCTGCACGAGATCGGAGGCATTGCGGTGCTGCCCGCAAAGCTCGCCGCGGCGGGCAAAGGCGATCACCTCGCCTTCTTCCCCTCGCTCGGAAGCGCACTCCTCCCGCTCCCGACCTTTCTCGCCTACGTATCGATTCAGTGGTGGGCGTACAAGGGCGCGGATGGCGGCGGACAGTTCGTGCAGCGCCTCGTCTCGGTTCCGTCGGAGAAGGACGCCGAGAAGGCAGCGTGGCTCTTCAATATCATCAACTACGTGGTGCGCTGCTGGCCGTGGATCATCTCGGCGCTCGTCGCGATGCTCGTGCTGCCGAATCTCGCCGATCGCGAGATGGCGTATCCGACGTTGATGAAGCGCTATCTCCCCGCGGGGATGCTCGGGCTCGTCTTCGCATCGCTCGTGGCTGCGTTCATGTCTTCGGTGAGCGCGCAGGTAAACTGGGGCGCGAGCTATCTCGTCAACGATGTCTATCGCCGCTTCCTCGCGCCCAAGGCCTCGGATCGCTCGCTCGTGTGGGCGGGGCGTCTCGCGTCGCTCATCATCACGGCCGTCGCATCCGCCGTCGCCTTCAACCTGCACAGCATCGGCGAGACCTTCCGCCTGCTGATCGCGCTCGGCACCGGCACCGGCGCCGTGCTGATCCTGCGCTGGTTCTGGTGGCGCATCAACGTGTGGGCGGAGATCGCGGCGCTCGTCGGGAGTGTCGTCGTCGCGGGAATCATCTATTCGGTTCCGTCGCTGCGGGCACTCGAGTTCGGGATTCGCGAGACCGCGATGGCCGCCGTCGTCACCGCGCTGTGGCTCACCGTCATGTGGCTGACGCCGCCCGAGAGCGACGAGACGCTCGACGCCTTCTACTCGCGCGCGCGTCCCGGTGGCGCGTGGGGGCC
>JACCWE010000078.1 GCA_013697785.1 Gemmatimonadaceae bacterium | reverse complement strand
GCGCTGCGGTGGAGTGGAACCCGGCTTCGGCGGCGGCGGTGGCGGCGCGGGCTTCGGCACGTCGAACGAGCGAATCGATGTTGCGGCAATTCCCATGAGATTCCGAATGTCCTTCGTCTCCACCCTGTACTGCGCGCCCGCCTTGAGCGGCGCGTTCAGCATGATGAGAAGATCGGTGATTGGAATTGGCTTGCTCGGCGTCATCGCGGCGAGCGCCGCGGCGCGCCGCAGCGAATTTCGCTGGAGCGTATCGGTCGGAACGCGATGCTGCGCGAGATACTGACGCCGGAAGGCGGTGTCCGTCTTCGCGCGAATGGAGTCGGTCTTTGCCGTCGAGTCGTTGCGCCGCTTGTCGATCTCGCGCGAGTTGACGATCGACTTCAGAGGGACAACCGATGAGTCCGCGGCCTTGAGCACGAGCTGCCCGCCGTCGAAGAGCTGCTTCGGATCGACGGGCTTGTCGAAGGTCGCATGCACGGTGAGCGAGTCGCGCACTTCTACGCTTACGATGTGAGGACCGATCGAATCGTGGATGAAGGCGAGCAGCTCCACGCTCGCCGTATCCTTGAGCGTGACCAGCGCCGAATCCTGCAGCTCGTGCTGATCGCGGTCGTGATTGCTGTTGGCGTCGACCCAGCCAAACACGGTGAAGCTGCCCGGCGGCATGTGCGGAATCGTGAAGTGCCCAACGGAATCGGCGCGCGCGATGTACACGACGCTGTCGGGATGCGAGACGGCTTCGACGATGGCGTTCGGCGCCGGATGGCCCGCTGGCCAATCGAAAACGACGCCCGAGATCGACTGCGATGCGATCTCCGGACCGGTCGAGAAGACGAGGAGATAGCCGAGCTTGTCGGAGTTGCCGCGCAGGTCGGAGATGCCGGGGAGCATCGTGATCGTGTAGGTCGTGTTCCGCTTCCAGTCCTTGTGTCCGCGCACAGAGATGCGCGAGCGATGCCAGCCCACGCGCGGCGCGCCGTCGCGCGGCGAGATGAGCACGAGCGCATCGAGGCTGCTCGCGCCGGAGGGGCGCTCGGTGAGCACCTCGTCGTACTGAAAGTCGACTTCCTTCTGGTCGACGTTGCGCGCGTTCGTGTCGGGGGTCGTCTTGAGCAACTTCGGCGGGACCTTGTCCGGCGGTCCGCCGGGCGGGAACCCCTGCTGCGCGCACGCTGCGAGCGCGATGAGAGCGGCGAGGGCAGCTAGGCGCCGCACAACGTCCTCTTCTTGCTCGCCAGCTGCTCGCGGCGCGCGGTCCACTCCTCGAGCTTCCTGCGCTCGGCCTCGACGATCTCGGGCTTCGCTCGCGAGACGAAGCTCTCGTTGGCGAGGCGCTGCTCGAGTGAGGCGAGCTGCTTTTCGAGCTGCGCGAGGTCGGTGCTCACGCGCGCGCACTCCTTCTCGAGATCGACGAGTCCGGCGAGGAGCACGACGACCTCGGATCCATCGGGGAGCAGGGCGTGCGCGGCGGCGCCGGTGGGCGCCTCATCGCTCGCCGTGATCGTCGCGCGCGCGAGGCGCCCGATCAGCGCGCTCTCATCGCCCAGCACGGAGCACGATAACGCGTCGCGACCGACCACGACCGCGTCGACGGGCTTTCCCGGCGTGACGTTGTACTCGGCGCGGATCACCCTGATCGCGCTCACCGCTGCGCGCGCGATCTCGAACTGCGACGCGCGCGTGCGCGGTGCGCCGGCGGTGGGCCACGCGGCGCGGGCGAGGAACTGGCCGCTGGTGCGCTGTGGCAATCGTTGCCATAGCGCCTCGGTCACGAACGGCACCACCGGATGGAGCAGCCGAAGCGCCTGATCGAAGACGTGCACGAGCACCGCGCGCGCGACGTCGCGATCGGGTCCCTCGCCGAAGACGCGAATCTTCGCAGCCTCGACGTACCAGTCGGCGAGCTCGTTCCACACGAAGCGGCGGGCGCTCTCGACGTATTCGCTGAGCCGCAGCCCCTGCGTGAGCTCGCGCTCGCTCCATGTCGCGCCAGCGGCCGGTCGCGCGGGGCCGAGCGCCGCGTCGGATTCACGGATCGCAGCGTCGAGTCGATCGAGGACCCACTCGTCGGCGCGCGTCAGGCGCTCCGGCGCGATGTCGGCGAGTCTCATCACGTCGCCATTGCCGACGTTCATCAGGAGAAAGCGCCCGATGTTCCAGAGCTTGGTGACGAAGTTCCGCCCGGTCGCGAACGACTGGTCGAGATTCGTCGGATCGAGCATGACGTCGGCGCCCAGCCCGAGCCCCGCGACCACCGTGTAGCGGAGCGCGTCCGCGCCGTAGCGCTCCACGACATCGAGCGGGTCGATGCCATTGCCGAGCGATTTGGACATCTTGACGTGATTCATGTCGCGCACCGTGCCGGTGAGATACACGGTGTGGAATGGCGCACGTCCGACGAAGTGATAGCCAGCCATGATCATCCGCGCCACCCAGAAAAAGAGAATCTCGGGGGCGGTAACGAGCATGTCGGTCGGATAAAAGCTGTTGAAATCAGGAGACTGTTCGTTCGGCCATCCGAGGGTGGAGAGCGGCCAGAGCCACGACGAGAACCACGTGTCGAGCACATCCTCATCCTGCCTCACCGCGCCGCCGCACTTCGGACACACGGAGACATCTTCGCGGCTCACGATCGGCTCGCCGCCGCACGCGTCGCAGTACCACACGGGAATGCGGTGACCCCACCAGAGCTGCCGTGAGATGTTCCAATCGCGAATGCTCTCGAGCCAGTGGATGTAGACTCCTTCCCACCGCTCGGGGAGAATGCGAATCGTGCGATCCTTCACGGCGGCAAGCGCGGGCGCGGCGAGCGTCTCCATCTTCACGAACCACTGGTCCGAGAGGCGCGGCTCGATCACCGTCTCGCAGCGATAACAGTGGCGCACGTTGTTGTCGTGGACGTCCGTCTTCACGAGCGCGCCGGCATCGCGCAGCATCGCCGCGATCTGCTCGCGCGCCTCGAAGCGATCGAGGCCCTTGAGCGCATCGGGCACGCGCCCTTCCGCATCCGCGACTTCTCGCACCGCGCCGACCTCGTCGATCACCACCGGCGTCGCAAGCTTGTGCCGGCGCCCGACCTCGAAGTCGTTCGTATCGTGCGCGGGCGTGATCTTGAGCGCGCCAGTGCCGAAGGCGGCATCGACGTAACCGTCGGCGATCACCGGTATGGAGATGCCGATGAGTGGCAGCGCTACCATCGTGCCGACGAGATCGCGATAGCGCTCGTCCTCCGGATGCACCGCGATCGCGACGTCGCCGGGAATCGTCTCCGGGCGCGTCGTCGCGACGGTGATCGATCGGCCGGAGCCATCGGTCGCGTCGTATCTCACATAGTAGAGCTTTCCGTGCGTCTCCCGCGGCTCAGCCTCTTCATCGCTCAGCGAGGTGAGGCAGCGCGGGCACCAGTGGATCACGCGATGCCCACGATAGACGAGCCCCTCCTCGTGCAGCCGCACGAACGCCTCGCGCACGGCGCGCGAGAGCTCGGGCGAGAAGGTATACGCGGTGCGCGACCAGTCGCACGAGCTGCCGATCGCGCGCAGCTGCTCGAGAATCACGCCACCCGTCTCCGTGACGAAATCCGTTACGCGTTCCAGGAATGCCTCGCGTCCGAGATCGAAGCGCGACCTGCCTTCCTTCGCAATGATGCGCTCGACGACGTTCTGCGTCGCGATGCCCGCGTGGTCGGTACCGGGCACCCAGAGCGCGTCGTCGTGCGACATCCGGCGCCAGCGCACGATCACATCCTGCACGGTGTTGTTGAGCCCGTGGCCCATGTGCAACACGGCCGTCACGTTCGGCGGCGGGATCACGATAGTGAACGGCTCGCGCGAGCCGCCGGCGCGCACGGAATCCTGCGCATTCGCGGTGAAGAGGTCGGCGTCCATCCAGCGAGCGTAGATCTCCCGCTCGACGGTTGCGAAGTCGAATTGCGGGGCGAGCGGTTCGGTCATTCGAAAAAACTAACCGGATGACGAACGGGCCGCGTGTGCGGCCCGTTCGATGATCGACTTGCAGTGAGCAACCCGCGCGCTCTCAGCTCGGCGACGGTACTCCGGAATCATCGGCATTCGTGCTGGCGGGCTTGTCCGCTTTCTTCGCCTTCCGGCCGCGACGCTCCGCGATTGCCTCGATCGGGCCAGCGGCCACGTCGAGCGCGTGATCCTCGTCGAGCCACTTGCCCTCGAGCACGGGCTTCGGATCCGCGTGCCGATCGATCTCGCTCGAGTTGCCCTGGCGACGACGACCTGTGCCGACTCGCTGGCCCTCCCACACGCCACCCGCGTGCGGCGCACCCTCGTCGAGGTCATCCTCGTCGAGATCGGATGCGCTCTGCTCGTCGGCGCCGATGAACAGACGGCTCACGACGGTCACGATGCCGGGCACCGTGCGCGTGACGGCCATCGCATGCTCCGACTCCTCGTGCGTCTCGACCCAGCCGGAGAGCTCGATGATTCCTTCGCCGATCGCGCCGATGTCGATCGCGCGCTCGCTCAGCACGGCATCGCGCCGAAATGCGCGCAGCACTCCCTCTTCGAGCGCGGAATCTCCCTCGCCGCCCGAGTCGAAATCCTCGTCGCTCTCCGCTTCATCCACGTAGTCGTCTTCGTCGGAGTCGTAATCGCCGTCGGCATGCGTCTCCGCGCCGTCGCCACGATGGGTGAGCGTCTCGATCTTCTCGCGGATCCGTAGCGAGAGTCCCGCGATTCCGCCGACCTTCTGTGCGACGACGATGCCGACGACGAATCCGGCGAGTGCGCCGAGCGTGACACCGGCAGCAATGCCACCAACGGAAGGTTCGTCGTCCTGAAAGCGAATCCGCTTCATAGCCAACCCTGTGGCGGAGGTACGATTGTAAGGATAACTTGGCGGCAGCCGAGGCGTGTGCGGGGTGCAAGAAGAAGGCCATGCACCACCATAGTTTAACCGCCTCGCGCCACCTCCGAAGAGTCCATTCAAGACACATGATCGATCGACCTTCCGACGAGCTGACGCTCACACTTCCCGACGGATCCACTCGCACGGTCGCGTACGGCACACTGCCCCGCGATGTCGTCGCATCCATAGGTGCAGGGCTGCTACGTGCGGCAGTCGCGGTCGAGCTCAACGGCGCGGTGCAGGATCTCGTGACGCCGCTGCGCGAGAGCGGACCCTTCAAGGTGCTCACCGAAAAGGATGAGCGCTCGCTCGATGTGCTCCGCCACTCCGCGGCGCATCTGCTCGCGACGGCCGTGCGACGGCTGCATCCGAAGGCGGCCATCGGCTTTGGTCCCTCGATCGAGGATGGCTTCTATTATGACTTCGAAGTCGCCGAGCCGTTCACGCCGGAAGATCTGACGAAGCTCGAAGAAGAGATGCGCCGCGCAGCGAACGAGAAGTTTCCGTTCGTTCGCGAGGAGGTCGACCGGAAGGGCGCGCAGGCGAAGTTCGTCGACGATCCGCTCAAGCTCGAGCGGCTCTCCGAGCTCGGCGAGGACGAAGTCATTTCCACGTACACCGACGGCCCGTTCATCGATCTCTGTCGCGGACCGCACGTGCCCGACACGTCGCGCATCAAGCACTTCAAGCTGATGCACACCGCGGGCGCGTACTGGCGCGGCGATGAGCATCGCCAAATGCTGCAGCGCATCTACGGCACCGCGTGGTGGAACAAGGAAGATCTCGCCGCTTACCTGCATCGCATCGAAGAAGCCAAGCGTCGCGATCATCGCACGCTCGGCCGCGAGCTCGATCTCTTCTCGACCGATCAGCGCGTCGGCGCCGGACTGATTCTCTGGCATCCGAACGGCGGCGTCATCCGGCGCGAGATCGAGGACTTCGAGCGCGAGCTCATCATGCGCCACGGCTACGACATCGTCTATTCGCCGCACATCGTCAACGAGAAGCTCTTCGAGATCTCGGGACATCTCCAGACGTTCAAGGAGAACATGTTCGGCGCGATCGAGGTCGAGGGACAGTTCTATCGTCCGAAGCCGATGAACTGCCCCGGGCACATCGTCATCTACCAGTCGCGGCAGCGCTCGTATCGCGACTTGCCGATTCGCTACGCCGAGTTCGGAACGGTCTATCGCTACGAGCGGAGCGGCGTGCTGCACGGAATGCTGCGCGTGCGCGGCTTCACCCAGGATGATGCACACGTGTTCTGCACGCCGGAGCAGGTGCCGGTGGAGATCGAGCGGCTACTCGATCTCGTGCACGAGATGCTCGCCGTGTTCGGATATCCCTACACGATCGAGCTCGCGACGCGTCCCGAGAACGGTCTGGGAACGATCGAGACGTGGGATCGCGCGATCGACACGCTCAAGGACGTGTTGAACGCGCGCGGGCAGGCATTCACGATCGACGAGGGCGGCGGCGCCTTCTACGGGCCGAAGCTCGACTTCAAGCTCATCGATGCGATCGGACGCAAGTGGCAGGGCCCGACAGTGCAGCTCGACTTCAATCTGCCCGAGCGCTTCGAGCTCGAGTTCATCGGCGCGGACAACGCGGCGCATCGTCCGGTGATGCTGCACCGCGTGCTCGTAGGCTCGATGGAGCGTTTCGTCGGCGGTCTGATCGAGCATTACGCGGGCAATTTCCCGCTCTGGCTCGCGCCCGAGCAGATCTCGGTCATTCCGATCACCCCCGACGTCGCCGTCGCGGCGTCCGAGCTCGCGCACAAGCTCGAGGCGGCGGGGATCCGCGCGGGATACGACGCTGAGAATCGCGAGGATTATCGCGAGCGCATTAAAACCGCGTCGAAGATGAAGGTGCCGTACATGGCGATCATCGGGAAGCGCGAGGCGGACGCGGGAATGGTTGCGCTGCGCTTCCGCGGCTCGGAGAAGAAGCAGGAGATCATCCCGGTCGATGCGCTGATCGAGCGGCTCAGGGCCGAGATCGCGACGCGTGCGTTGCATCCGGCCGGCGCACTACAACCGCCGGAGAACGGGCTATAGCTTTCGGGGCGGCCGGCGATCGCCGGCACGTCTCACCCGCTCGCGGAAGTCTGAATGGAAGGCTCGGATCGCACCCCGGTAATCGTCTCGGCCGCCCGCACGCCCGTCGGCCGCTTTCTCGGCGGGCTCGCGCCGCTTCGCGCACCGGAGCTCGGTGCCATCGCGATTCGCGCAGCGATCGCGCGCGCCGGGATCGATGTCGGATCGCTCGACGATGTGATCCTCGGCAACGTGATTCAGGGCGGGGTGGGGCAGGCGCCCGCGCGCCAGGCTGCGATCGCGGCGGGAATCCCGGGAACGGTGCCGGCGGTCACGATCAACATGGTGTGCGGCTCGGGACTCAAGGCCGTGATGCTCGCGGCGCAGAGCATTCGCGCGGGCGACGTGAGCGCGGTCGTCGCGGGCGGGATGGAGTCGATGTCGAACGCGCCATTTTATGCGTACGGCCTTCGCGGTGGCGTGAAGTTCGGCGACCAGACGCTGGTCGATGGGCTCATTCGCGATGGGCTCTGGTGCTCCTTCTGCGACGTGCACATGGGCGGCCACGCCGAGTACACCGCGAAGAAGGCCGGCATCACGCGGCAGATGCAGGATGAGTTCGCGCTCGCGTCGCATCAGAAGGCGATCGCGGCGCAGGACGCGGGCAAGTTCAGCGAGGAGATTGCGCCCGTCGAGATTCCCGGCAAGAAGGGCCCCACCATCATCGCCGCCGACGAGTCGCCGCGCCGCGACACGTCGCTCGAGCAGCTCGCGAAGCTGCGACCCGCGTTTCCGAACGACGCACCGAAGGACATGTCGCCGAGCGAGCTGACGGTGACGGCGGGGAACGCGCCGGGGCTCAACGATGGTGGCGCGGCGCTGGTCGTGACGAGCAAGGGCTTCGCGAATGCGCACGGGCTCAAGGTGCTCGCGAAGATCACCGGCTATGCGACGGGCGGCGGCGAGCCGCGCGATCTGTTCTTCGCTCCGATCATTGCCGTACAGAATCTCATGAAGCAGTCGAACACCAAGATCGGTGACTACGATCTCATCGAGGCGAACGAGGCGTTCGCCTCGCAGGCGCTCGCCGACGGTGCGGCGCTTGGTTGGGACTGGAATCGTGTGAACGTGAACGGCGGGGCGATCGCGCTCGGACATCCGATCGGCGCGAGTGGCGCACGTGTGCTGACTACCTTGCTGTATGCCATGCGGGATCGCGATGTCCACACCGGGCTCGCGACACTATGTCTGGGCGGCGGAAACGCTGTCGCATTGAGCGTGGAGAGAATGTCATGACGAGTCCGACGTCCATGGTCGCACGCGATCGACAGCTCACCGTCGTGGGCGTGATCGGCTTCGCCGCGACGATGGCGATCGCTGCGCAAATCGCGATTCCGATTCCGGGTACGCCTGTGCCGTTCACGCTGCAGCCGCTCGCCGTCGTGCTCGCGGGAATGCTGCTTGGACCCGCAGCGGGCGCCGCGAGCATGGTGGTCTACCTCGCGGCGGGCGCGTTCGGCCTTCCGGTGTTCTCGCCGATCGGCGCTCCAGGCTTTCTTCGTCTGATCGGACCGACGGGCGGCTATCTGCTCGCGGCGCCGGCGGCGGCGGCGGTGGCTGGGCTGATAGCGCGACGCTTTCCTGCGTTCGCCGGACAGCTGCTCGCGGCCTTTCTCGGCATTGCGACGCTCTACGCTGGCGGAGTTGCGCAGCTCGAGCTACTCACCGGAAGTCTGGAGCGCGCGGCAGCGCTTGGCACGGTGCCGTTTATTCTCGCGGATCTGGGCAAGGTCGCGGTGGCCGCGCTCATATCGCAGACCCGTACTCCCCGCGTCACCGCTTGACCGTTCACGAAATTTTCTTCGGGACGGATGGCAGGGCACGCGCTGGATGGCGCGTGCTCCTCTTTCTCGGCCTCGGCGGAATTTTCTCATTTGCGTTCGGCTATCTCGCCCGCTTTGCGCGACCGTCAAACTACGTCGCGCAGCAGCTCCTGAGCTACGGCCTCCTGCTCTTCGCCGCCTGGCTCGCCCACTACATCATGCTGCGCTGGGTCGACCACGCGCCGTGGTCGTACGTCGGGCTGGGGCGCGAGCAGCTCACGCCTCGCGTCCTGGCGATCGGACTCGCGCTCGGCGCGCTCTGCATCCTGATCCCGTCGGGCGGATTGCTCCTGGCACACGATCTCACCCTCGTAACCGGCCTCCAGGGGCGCCACAGCTGGCTCGTGCTCGCCGGAGGCGGCGTAGCGCTCTTTCTACCGCAGTCGCTGGCCGAGGAGATGATCTCGCGCGGCTATCTCTTCGCGGCGCTGCGTGACGGCGTCGGCGCGGCGGGCGCGCTCGCGGCGACGAGCATCGGCTTCGGCCTGCTGCACATGGCCAACCCCGGCGCGACTGCGCAGTCCGTGTGCGTCGTCATCTTCGCCGGCGTCTTTCTCGCTGCGATCCTCGTGGCGACGCGCTCGCTCTACGCCGCATGGATGGCGCACTTCGCGTGGAACTGGTCGATGGCCGAACTGCTGCACTCGGCCGTGAGCGGAATTCGCTTCCCGTATTCGTCGTATCGCATGGACACCGCAGGGCCGACGTGGCTCTCGGGCGGCGCGTGGGGTCCGGAGGGCGGCGCCGCGGCGATCGCGGGAATGACCGTCGGCATCGCCGCGTTGGTGGAGTGGCGCCGTCGAGTCGCGCTCAGCGGGCGGGTCGCATGAGTGAGAGGATCGCGGTCGTCGGATCGGGACAGATGGGGAACGGCATCGCGCACGTCTTCGCGCTCGCCGGCTACGATGTGACGATGATCGACGTCTCGCGCGCCGCGCTCGACCGCGCGCGGGCGACCATCGAGAAGAATCTCGCGCGCCAGGTGGAGAAGAAGATTCTGGACGCGCCCGCGCGCGACGCGGCGCTCGCACGCATCGCGACGAACGAGAGTCTGCAGAGCGCCGCCGATGCCTCGCTGATCGTCGAGGCCGCGACGGAAAAGGCGGAGCTCAAGTTCGCGCTCTTCACCGATCTCGATCGGATCGCAAATCCCGCGGCGATTCTCGCGTCGAATACGAGCTCCATTTCGATCACGGAGCTCGGCGCGCGCACGAAGCGCCCTGCGCAGGTCATCGGGATGCACTTCATGAACCCGGTGCCGGTGATGACGCTCGTCGAGGTCATTCGCGGGCTCGCGACCTCGAACGAGACAATGGCGCGCGTGCTCGAGCTCTCGCGCTCGCTCGGCAAGACACCTGTGGAAGTGAACGACTATCCCGGATTCGTGTCGAATCGCGTGCTGATGCCGATGATCAACGAGGCGGTCTACTGCCTCATGGAGGGTGTCGGCAGCGCGGAGGCCATCGATACGGTGATGAAGCTCGGCATGAATCATCCGATGGGGCCGCTCGCGCTCGCAGACCTCATTGGGCTCGACACGTGCGTGGCCATACTCGAGGTGCTGCAGGACGGTCTCGGCGATCCGAAGTACCGTCCGTGCCCGCTGCTCCGCAAATACGTTGCGGCGGGCTGGCTCGGAAGAAAATCAGGGCGGGGGTTCTACGAATATTCCTGACGCAGGCACGCGAGCTCGCTCGCATCGCACGGGAGTCGAATGTCCTGGGCTCTGATTCCGCTCAACGAGGAGCAGCGCGAGATCCAGCGCACCGCGCGCGAGTTCGCCGAGGCGGAGATCACTCCGCATTCGGCGGCGTGGGATCGCGACTCGTACTTCGACAAATCCGTCATCGCCAAGATGGGCGCGCTCGGCTTTCTCGGCATGATGATTCCCGAGGAGTTCGACGGGCTCGCGCTTCCCACGACTACCTATGTAGTGGCGCTCGAAGAGATCGCGTCCGCGGATGCGTCGATTGCCGTCGCGATGAGTGTGCACAACTCGCTGCCGACGCAGATGCTGCTCAAGTGGGGAAGCGACGCGCAGAAGGCGCGCTTCCTCGCGCCGATGGCGCGCGGCGAGCTGCTCGGCGCCTTCGCCCTTTCGGAGCCGGAAGCGGGGTCGGACGCGGCTTCGCTCACGACGCAGGCGGTGCGCGATGGCGACTGCTGGGTTCTCAATGGTACGAAGGCCTGGGTCACGAGCGGCAGCGAGGCCGACGTCATCATTGTGATGGCGCGAACGGACAACCCGAAAGAGCGGCGTGGCGCACGCGGGATCAGCGCGTTCATCGTGACCCCCGATCTTCCCGGCTTCAAGGTTGGAAAGAAAGAGGACAAGATGGGGCTCAGGGCGTCGCCGACGGTCCAGCTGGAGCTCGTGGACATGCGCGTGCCGGCGGAGAATCTGCTAGGCCGCGAGGGCGCGGGGTTCACGATGGCGATGCAGTCGCTCGACAACGGGCGTCTCGGTATTGCAGCACAGGCCATCGGGATCGCGCGCTGCGCGCTCGAGCATGCAACGGTCTATGCCGGCGAACGCCGCCAATTCGGCAAGCCGATCAAGGAATTCGAGGCGATTCAGTTCAAGCTCGCGGATATGGCCACGCGAATCGCCGCGGCCCGCGCGTTGCTATATCAGGCAGCGGCTGCAAAGGACCGTGGCGAGCAGATCACCCAGTACAGCAGCATGAGCAAGCTCTTCGCGAGCGAAACGGCAATGTGGGTGACCACGCAGGCCATTCAGATCTTCGGCGGGTATGGATATGTAAAGGAATATCCCGTCGAACGGCTGTTTCGGGACGCGAAGGTGACCGAGATCTACGAAGGAACGTCGGAGATTCAGCGAATCGTGATTGCACGGGAGCTCTATTCGCGCAGTCCGTGACGCATTGGACCCTCGTCTACTCAATACACATATGACTGCCACCGCCACGTTCACCAACGCGCCCTCCTCCACCTCGAGCGGCCTCTTCGACAGGCTCGCGCAGATGGGGCACGAGCAGCTCGTCCTCTGCAGCGATCCGTCGGCGAGCTATCGCGGCATCATCGCGGTGCACTCCACGACCCTCGGTCCCGCGCTCGGCGGCACGCGCTTCTGGAGCTACGCAAATGATGAAGAGGCGATCATCGATGCGCTTCGCCTCGCGCGCGGGATGACGTACAAGAATGCGGTTGCCGGATTGAATCTCGGCGGCGGCAAGTCGGTGATCATCGGCGACAATCGCACGACCAATCGCGAGATGATCTTCCGCGCGCACGGCCGCTTCGTCGAGAGCCTCGGCGGTCGCTACGTGACGGCGGAGGATGTCGGCACCAGCACGAGCGACATGGATCTCGTGCACATGGAGACCGACTACGTCGCAGGGCTCGCGGGGAAGTCGGGTGACCCGTCGCCCGTGACGGCACACGGCGTGTATCGCGCGATCGAAGCATCGGCGCACTATCGCTGGGGCTCGGACTCGCTCGAGGGAAAGACCGTCGCGATTCAGGGATGCGGGCACGTCGGGATGTATCTCGCGCGCGAGCTTTCCGAAGCGGGCGCGAAGCTGATCGTCACGGACATCGACGCGGAGCGCGTGCGCAACGTGGTCGAGGAATTGGGCGCGAAGGCAGTGGAGCCGGGTGAGATCTACGGCGTCAAGGCGGACATCTTCGCACCGTGCGCGCTCGGCGCGATCATCAACGACAACACGATTCCGCAGCTCAAGGTCGAGATCGTGGCCGGCGCGGCGAACAACGTGCTGCTCGAGCCGCGTCACGGCGACGCGCTCGAGGAGCGCAACATTCTCTACGCGCCCGACTACGTCGCGAATGCTGGCGGCGTGATCAACGTGTATTCAGAGCTTGCGGGGTGGGATTCACAGCGGGCGATTCGAAAAGCGGATGAGATCTATCACACCATCCTCAGCATCTTCGAGATCGCGAAGCACGACGGCATCCCGACCTACGAGGCAGCCGATCGCCTAGCCGAACGGAGAGTAAAAGCGGTTGGATCGCTCGTGAAAACGTGGCCGCAGTGGCCAAACCGCTGATTTAGCGTGGCGTTCGCGATGCCGACTTCCTAGCTTCCCGAGGGGCTCGGCAGACGATCTGGCGAGACACTCTGAAAACCTCAACACGCGATACTCCGATGCTCTGGACCGATTGGGAATGCCGGCCGCCCGGCGCAAAGCTCCGTGAAGCCGATCCGGAGATCGCGAAGGTCATCGAAGACGAGATTCTGCGGCAGGGCGAGGGACTCGAGCTCATCGCGAGCGAGAACTTCGTGTCGCCCGCGGTGATGGAGGCGATGGGATCGCCGCTCACCAACAAGTACGCGGAAGGACTTCCGGGCAAGCGCTACTACGGCGGATGCGAAGTCGTCGACATCGCCGAGAACCTCGCGATCGCGCGCGCGAAGGAGCTCTTCGGCGCAGACCACGCGAACGTGCAGCCGCATTCGGGCGCGCAGGCGAATGCGGCAGTGATGCTGGCGTTCCTAAAACCCGGCGACAAGATCCTCGGCCTCGATCTGTCGCAGGGCGGGCATCTGACGCACGGGTCACCGGTGAACTTCTCGGGCCTCATCTACAACGCATCGCACTACGGCGTGAACGACAACGGCATCATCGACTACGACAAGATGCAGGAGATCGCGCGGAAGGAGCGGCCGAAGCTGATCATTGCCGGAGCGAGCGCGTACGCACGCATCATCGACTTTGCACCGTTCGCCGAAGTCGCCAAGGAGATCGGTGCGCTCTTCATGGTCGACATGGCGCACTTTGCGGGACTCGTCGCGACCGGCTTTCATCCGTCGCCCGTGCCTCTCGCCGACGTCGTCACGACGACCACGCACAAGACGCTGCGCGGTCCGCGCGGAGGCATGATCCTCTGCAAGGCGGAGCATCAGAAGGCGATCGACAAGGCGGTCTTTCCGGGACAGCAGGGCGGCCCGCTGATGCACGTCATCGCGGCGAAGGCCGTCGCCTTCCGCGAGGCGCTCCAGCCCGACTTCAAGACGTACTGCGGTCAGATCATCAAGAACGCCCAGGCCCTCTCGAAGGCCCTTACCGGTCTCGGATTTCAGATTGTGTCGGGCGGCACCGATAATCACCTCATGCTCGTCGATCTCCGCTCCAAGAACGTGACGGGCAAGGTTGCGGAGAAGGTGCTCGGCGAGGCCGGCATCACCGTCAACAAGAACACCGTGCCGAAGGAGACGCAGTCTCCCTTCGTCACGAGTGGGGTTCGCCTCGGCACTCCTGCCGTGACGACGCGCGGAATGAAGGAAGAGGACATGACGCGCATCGCGAAGTTCATCGACCGCGCGCTCGCGGCTTCCGAGGATGCGTCGTCGCTCGCGAAGATCAAGCAGGAAGTGAAGGAGATGACCAATGCGTTTCCGCTGTACACGGTTGCGGAGGCGACGGCTGGACGGTTGTAATACGAGCAAGGATTTCCCATCTTGTGACTGAAGCCCGGGAGCGCGCTGCTCCCGGCCGGGAATTCATCGGAGGATTTGCAGTTGCTCCTGGAGC
This sequence comes from Gemmatimonadaceae bacterium, assembly GCA_013697785.1. Classification (GTDB taxonomy): domain Bacteria; phylum Gemmatimonadota; class Gemmatimonadetes; order Gemmatimonadales; family Gemmatimonadaceae; genus FEN-1250. The sequence goes on along the minus strand of JACCWE010000078.1, from coordinate 2,552 downwards.
GTTTTCGAGACGGCATCATGGATCGCATTCGCACGAAGGAAACGCGCTTCGATGAAGACGCGTATCTCTTCGTGCTGAAGGCGCTCGAGTACTCGCAGACGCATCTCGCGGAGCGCCGGCACATCACCGGTCGCGAGCTCGCCTTCTCGGTACGCGACCTCGCGCTGCACATGTACGGAGTGATGGCGCAGGTGGTGCTCGAGCACTGGGGCGTGCGCGCGACGTCCGACATCGGCGATATCGTCTTCGTGCTCGTGGACCTCGGCTATCTCATCAGCCAGACTACGGACAACCGCGCGGACTTCATCGGCGTCTATAATTTCGATCGCGCGTTCGAGCACGAGTATCCGTGGAATGCGGCGGCGCTCGTTTGAGGTGATGATCTCCGCACTCGCTCGTACAGTCAGCCGCGGCGGCCTAACAGGTCGCCGTCTTTCGTTTCGGCACATCGACGTACGCGCCCGATGACGCTCGTGCGCGTCACGACGGCGGCCGAGGCCGCGATGCTCGATACGCGCGCGATTGCGGCGGGAACGCCGGCGCGCGCGCTGATGCAGCGCGCCGGAGAGGCCGCGGCGGCCGCGATCCTTCGCGCGTATCCCGATGTGAAGGGCGCCACGGTGAACGTCTACGCGGGGCCCGGCAACAACGGCGGCGATGGATGGGTCGTCGCGCGCGCGCTCGCGAGCTACGGTGCGCGAGTGTTCGTGCGCGAGGCGGGCGAAGCGCGCAGCGAGCAGGCGAAGGCCGAGCGCGATCGCACGAGGCGGATGGTGACGCGCGGTGAGGCGCAGGACGCGCAGCTCATCGTCGACGCGCTGCTCGGCGTGGGAGCGAAGGGCGAGCCGCATGGCGAGATCGCCGCGTGCATTGCGAAGATCAGCGAGTCGCGCGCGCGGGGAACTGTGGTGGTCGCGCTCGATGTGCCGAGCGGCGTCGATGCGGACACGGGTACTTCGACGGGCGCGGTTCGAGCGGATCTGACACTCACGTTCGCGACACTCAAGCGCGGCCTCGGCATCGCGCGCGGCAACGCAGGGCGCGTGATCGTGCTCGACATTGGGCTCGAGGATGCCGGCGCATCCGATGCGGTGCCGCGACTCGTCGACGCGCACTGGGTTCGCGCACACGTGCCTCCGATTTTTGCCGACGCGCACAAGGGGACGCGTGGCAAGCTCCTGATCATCGGCGGACAAGTGGGGATGGCAGGTGCGCCGATGCTCGCAGCCCGTGCGGCGTTGCGGAGTGGAATCGGGATGGTGCGGATCGTCGTTGCGCGCGAGAACATCCCGGTGGTGCAGGCTGCGGTCCCCGAGGCACCAGCGCACGCGTGGCCCGAGGACGCCGCGGATGTCGACAGCATGATATCCAGCTGGGCCGATGCCGTGGTGATCGGCCCGGGACTTGGCGCATCGTACGGTAGCCGAGCGATCGTGGAGCGCGTGCTCCGCGGCTTTCGCGGCCCCGTAGTGCTCGACGCCGATGCGCTCAACGTCTTCGCCGGCGAGCCCGAGCAACTCGGCGCGATCATCGGCGAGCGCGCGGCACTGCTCACTCCGCACCCGGCCGAGTTCGCGCGGATGCTCGGCGTGCACATCAACGATGTGCTCGCGCAGCGCTTCGACATCGGCATCGAGCTCGCGAGACGCACGCGTGCGACGGTGCTGCTGAAGGGGGTGCCGACGATCATCACCGCTGTCGCGGGCGAGCGCCTCGTGAGCTGCGCGGGGACGCCGGTGCTCGCCGCCGGTGGCAGCGGCGATCTGCTCTCGGGCATTGCAGGAACGTTGCTCTCGCAAACCGGCGACGCGCTCACTGCCGGCGCGTGCGCAGCGTGGGTGCACGGGCGCGTAGCGGAGATCGCGGGGCGCGGGTACGTTCGGGGTGTGACATTCGCGAATCTCGATCTCGCTGCGCGCCGCGTGTGGCACGAGCCGCTCGTTCCATTCGTGTCTCCGGTGCTGGGCGAGCTTCCGATCGTCGGCGAACGATGAGCTCGCGCAAGCGGTGAGCGAGTCGATCGAGCTCGGCCCCGGCCGCGAGTTCGACATCATCCGCACGCTCCTCGCACGGTGGGGATCGCGCGCGGAGGGAATAGGCGACGATGCCGCGCTCGTCGACGTTCCCGCCGGCGAGCACCTCGTCGCGAGCGCGGACACGTCGGTGGAGCACATCCACTTCGAGCGCGCGTGGCTCACGCCGCGCGAGATCGGCTATCGCGCGACGATGGCCGCGCTCAGCGATCTCGCCGCGATGGCCGCGTCGCCGCTCGGCGTCTTGCTCGCGCTCGGGCTCCCGAAGTCGTGGCTCGACAGCGTCGGCGACATCGGCGACGGCGTTGGCGACGCGCTCGATGTCGCGAAGACGATCGTGCGCGGCGGAGACATCACCGGCGCGAGCGATCTCACGCTCGGCTTCACGGTGCTCGGCAGCACGGCGGCGCCACTCCGACGTAACGGTGCGCGGCTCGGCGACACCGTGTATGTCACGGGCACGCTCGGCGGCCCGGGCGCGGCGCTCGCGGCGTGGCAGCGTGGCGAGTCGCCGGCGCC